>NZ_JBNNVR010000047.1:0-39370 GCF_050280645.1 Pseudomonas sp. NPDC089554 | reverse complement strand
CAACCTGACCCTGGCCGGCAGCAACGCCCTTTCGATCAACGCCGTGGTGAAGGCCGAGCTGTTCCCTACCGAAATCCGCGCACTGGGCGTTGGCCTGCCGTACGCGCTGACCGTGTCGATCTTCGGCGGTACTGCTGAATACGTGGCGCTGTGGTTCAAGAGCGTCGGCATGGAAAGTGGCTTCTACTGGTACGTCACCGCCTGTATCGCCTGCTCGCTGCTGGTGTACGTGACCATGAAGGACACCAAGACGCACTCGCGCATTACTACCGACTGATTTTCAGTCTTCAGGAAAAGGGGCGCTCCAGTTTACCGGGCGCCCCTTTTTTCATTGCCCTATAAATCTAATAAATCGATATTTATAGGCGATTATTTGCGCTTTTATATCAAATCAGTAGGCGTAGCATAGGACCCATAGCAAGTACGAACCCAAAACCTACTGGAGCAACGACCATGAAAAACCAACTGATCCTCACCCTGGCCCTCTCGGTATTCGCTGCTGGCGCCTTCGCCGAAGATGGCTTCAAACGCACCAATGCCCACGACTTCGCCACCGCCCAGAACCAAGTGGCGAGCTTCCTCAAAGATGGCTACGACAACACCAACGGTGCACGCCCCACTGAAAACGGCTCCGACAACACCAATGGCGCACGCTTCGCTGAAGATGGCTTCGACCGCACCAACGGCGCACGCTTCGCCGAAGACGGCTTCGACCGCACCAACGGCGCACGCTTCGCTGAAGACGGCTTCGACCGCACCAACGGCCACCGCATCAGCTGATACCCGATGTGCGTTACCAGCCCGGCTCCGGCCGGGCTTGATTGTTTCCAGCCAGGCAAAGCCTTGGCACACTAGACGCCTCGTCCATCCCAGAGGAAGGGCCACGGCCCTGCGCAGATGTACTACTACGAACCCGCCAAAGGCCACGGCCTGCCCCACGACCCGTTCAACGCCATCGTCGGCCCCCGGCCCATCGGCTGGATCTCCTCGCACGACACCGAAGGCCGCCTGAACCTCGCGCCCTATAGCTTCTTCAACGCCTTCAACTACATTCCGCCCATCGTCGGCTTCTGCAGCGTCGGGCGCAAAGACAGCCTGAACAACATCGAGCAGACCGGCGAGTTCGTCTGGAACCTGGCCACCCGCCCATTGGCCGAGCAGATGAACCAGAGCTGCGCGGCGGTGCCGGCAGAGGTCGACGAGTTCGTGTTGAGTGGCCTGACCCCAGCAGCTTCACGCGTGGTCGCAGTACCACGGGTGGCCGAGAGCCCAGTGAATTTCGAGTGCAAGGTGAGCCAGATCATCCAGCTCAAACGCGCAGACCAGGAACTGGTGCCCAGTTGGCTGATCTTGGGTGAGGTGGTAGCGGTGCACATTGCCGAGCACCTGCTCAAGGATGGGATCTACGATACCGCCGCCGGCGAGCCGATCCTGCGCGGTGGCGGCCCGGCCGACTACTTCGCGCTGGGCGAGCTGTTCAAGATGGCTCGCCCCAAGGCCTGATCACCAGACCAGCCCAGCGTCCTCGGCAACGCCCTGCAGACGCGCAAGTTCTGCACTGGCAGCCTCATCGGCCGCCAGTGCAGAACTGAACACCTGGCCGTCCAGCACCTTGTGGAACCGCGGCGCACCACCCATGCTCAAGGCCTTCACGGCGATGGCGGCGTGGTAGCCACCGCCTTGCACCGGCACCATGGCCGAAACGGCTTCGAAGCCTGGAAATTCCCTGCGTGCCATTGAAATGCACTCCCACTGTTGATCGAGGGCGCGAATTCTAGCGCAATCGGCATCAGTCGAACGTGTGCAAATGCATGCTCGACAGTACCCGCTCCTGCACCAGGTCGCTGAACACCGACAAGGTGGGCGAGGCGAAGTAGCCATTCATCGCCTGGGGGTCGGTCCAGCTGCCGCTGAGCAGCCACAGGTCGTCGTCGACCTGGGAGCGTTGCACGCTGAAGTTCAAGCAACCTGGGGTACGCAGCGAGGGTTCGAGCAGGTCGCGCAGGCGCATGCCAAGCTCAGCCGAACGGCCGGTGCTGGCACGGATGAAAGCCAGGTGAGTGACTGGTTGAGTCAGGGTCATGAACG
The DNA here is from genome assembly GCF_050280645.1 of Pseudomonas sp. NPDC089554. Classification (NCBI taxonomy): domain Bacteria; kingdom Pseudomonadati; phylum Pseudomonadota; class Gammaproteobacteria; order Pseudomonadales; family Pseudomonadaceae; genus Pseudomonas; species Pseudomonas sp. NPDC089554. The sequence continues at coordinate 37,282 of NZ_JBNNVR010000047.1, read as the reverse complement.
ATCTCCTTGAAGCGAACGGGACGCAAAAGCCAGGTTGCCAAGGTTAGGCCCTCGCCCGCATGGGCCGTTAGGCTATTACTGCCTGACGATTGCCTGATCCTGTCGAATTGCAGGATCAGGCAATCGCCTTGCAGCATTCGACTAGCGCCCATTCCTGGCCGAACCTATGCTGGCCCGGTCCATGGAGGAATCCGACATGACCGCCCCTTCGTCCACCTCAACGCCCCTCGAACCCAGCCTGGAAGCCCAGCGCCAGGAGCTCGCCGGGTTGATCCAACGCCATGCCGGCGAGCTTTACGGCCCCCCTTCGGCCGTCGAGCACCTGTACCTGTCCAGTTACCAGGAAAACATACGCTCGGTGCCAGGCCTGGTGATGCCGGCCCTGTGCCTATTGGCCCAGGGCAACAAGAGCCTGTTCCTGGGCGATGAGCAATACGCCTACGACCCGTTGCATTACATGGTGGTGTCGGTGACGATGCCGATCAGCGGGGTCAAGCTCGATGCCTCGCCGCAAAACCCCGCCCTGGGCCTGCGCCTGGACCTGGACGCCGCCGAGATCAGCCAGCTGATCGCCGAAAACGGGCCGATGCTGGTGCCCAACGTACCCTCGGGGCGCGGCCTGTATGTGGAAAGGCTCGACCCGCACTTGCTCGATGCTATCTTGCGCCTGGTCAGGTTGCTGGATACCCCGCGCGATATCCCGATGCTCGCGCCGCTGATCCGCCGGGAAATTCTCTATCGCCTGCTACGTGGGCCGCAGGGCTACCGCCTGTACGAAATCGCCCTGGCCAACAGCCAGACGCACCGTGTCAGCCAGGCCATCACCTGGCTGAACAACCATTTTCACTTACCGCTGCGCATCGACGACCTGGCGCGTGAGGTCAACCTCAGCACCTCGACCTTGCACCATCGGTTCAAGGCGGTGACCTCCATGAGCCCGTTGCAGTACCAGAAGCAACTGCGCTTGCAGGAAGCGCGGCGGCTGATGCTCAACGATGGGTTGGAAGCGGCGGTGGCGGGCTACAAGGTGGGCTATGAAAGCCCTTCGCAGTTCAGCCGCGAATACAGCCGGCTGTATGGCGCACCGCCGATTCGCGATGTGGCGCGGCTCAGGTCCAGCGCGGGCTGAAGCTTCAACCCGCCACAGCCGCCTGCCATTGCGCCTGGTCGACCTGAATCAAGGTCGGCCCCTGGCGCTCCACTGCCTTGGCCAGCGCGGCCTGCAACTGCGCCACGTCACCCACATGCTCCGCCGCTGCACCCAGGGCTTTGGCCACGCCGATGAAGTCCGGGGTGTGGATGTCCACGCCCACTGGCTCGATGGCGCGGTTGACCATGTACTTCTTGATTTCCTCGTAGCCCTGGTTGTTCCACAGCAGCACGATCATCGGCACCTGCGCTTCGACCGCACTGGCAAGCTCGGGCAGGGTGAACTGCAAACCGCCATCGCCGATCAGGCACACCGCCGGGGCGCGCTCGGCAATGGCTGCGGCACTGCCCAGCCATGCGCCCATGGCCGCCGGTAGCGCATAGCCGAGGGTGCCGTAGCCGGTCGAGGCATTGAACCAGCGGCGCGGGTGGTCCAGGTCGAGGGTGAGGTTGCCGGTGTAAACCGGCTGGGTCGAGTCGCCGACGATGATCGCCTCGGGCAGGGCTTGCAGCACGGCGGTCAGCAGGCGGGTCTGGCTGAGGGTCGGTTGATCCCAGTCGGCCGCCAGCGCCTGACGTAGATCGGCGACACGGCCAGCGCCCCAGCTGTCGTCGAGCGTCGGACGAGGTTGCTCGCGCAAGACGCCGAGCAATGCCTGCGCGGCCTGTTCGGCATCGGCCACCAGGGCCAGCTCGGGCAGGTAGTTGCGCACGGTCTGGTCCGGGTCGATGTCGATACGCAGCAGGCTGCCAGGGATTTCGAAGCCACCCTTGAAGGTCACGTCGTAGTCGGTTTCGGCAAGCTCGGTGCCGATCGCCAGCACCACGTCGGCCTCGGCCACCAGCGCACGGGTGGCCGGCAACGATTGGGTAGAGCCGATCTGCAACGGATGCGCAGCCGGTAGCAGGCCCTTGGCGTTGATGGTCAACGCCACCGGCGCCTGCAAATGCTCGGCAAGCCCCGCCAGGGCCTCGCCCGCCGCCAGGGCACCGCCACCGACCAGGATCAACGGGCGGCGGGCCTTGGCCAGGCGCTCGGCCATCTGCGCCACGGCCGGCGCTGCGGGGCCTGCACGGTAGGTACGCACCGGGCGCGCAGGCAGCAGGTGGTCAGCAGGCTCGACCAGTACGTCCAGCGGAATCTCGATATGCACCGGGCGTGGCCGGGCGCCGTCGAACACGGCGAAGGCACGGGCCAGCACCTGCGGCAGGTCGTCGGCGCTCATCAGGGTGTGCGAGAACGCCGCCACCCCGGCCACCAGCGCCGATTGATTGGGCAGCTCATGCAACTTGCCACGTCCACCGCCCAGGGCATTGCGCGACTGGACGCTGGAAATCACCAGCATCGGGATGGAGTCGGCGTAGGCCTGGCCCATGGCGGTGGTGATATTGGTCATGCCGGGGCCGGTGATGATGAAGCACACCCCAGGCTTGCCACGGGTACGCGCATAGCCATCGGCCATGAAGCCGGCGCCTTGCTCGTGGCGCGGCGTGACATGGCGGATCGACGACCCGGCCAGGCCACGATAGAGCTCCACCGTATGCACGCCGGGAATGCCGAAGACATGGTCCACGCCATAGCCTTCAAGGAGTTTGACCAATACTTCGCCGCAGGTTGCCATCGTCTTCACCCTGGATCTTGTTGAAATCACTGCCCAATGGAACCAAGGCGCGGCTACCGCCACAAGGCAAAAAAACACATACTAGCCATGTTCTCAGCTCATGGCTTGCGACGATGAAACGACTGCCTCCCCTGCCCGCCCTGCATACCTTCCTGGTGACCGCACAACACTGCAACTTCACCCGCGCCGCACAGCAGTTGCACATCACCCAAGGCGCCGTCAGCCGGCAGATCGCCGGGCTCGAGGAGCACTTGGGCTACGCCTTGTTCCAGCGCCAGGCCCGCGGCCTGAGCCTGACCCGCGAGGGCCAGGACTGGCTGCCACGCGTGCAGCAGGTGTTCGGGTTGATCGAGCAGGGCGTGCGCGAAGTCGGCGGTCGCAGTGCCACCTTGCAACTGAAGGCGCCCACGTGCGTGATGCGCTGGCTGCTGCCGCGCCTGATGCAATGGCAAGCCCTGCGCCCGGACGTGCCGGTGGAACTGACCACCACCGTGCAGCATGGGGTGGATTTCCGCCACGAAGGCTTCGATGCCGCCGTGGTCTACGGCAGCCCACCCAGCCCGGGCCTGCTGGTACGCAAACTGTTCGACGAGCAACTCACACCTGTCTGCGCGCCCTCGCTGCTCGAGGCGAGCCTGCCTCTACACAGCCTGGAAGACCTGGCGCGGCACATGCTGCTGCACCCTTCGCGGGACGAACACGACTGGCAGCTGTGGTTGCAGGCGGCTGGCGCCAGCTTCGAGCCCCACGGCCCGAAGCAGCATTTCGAAACCCTGGACATGGCCATGGCCATGGCGTCGCAAGGCACAGGCGTGGCGATCGGCGATTGGGCGTTGATTGGCGATGACCTGCGCAGTGGCCGCCTGTGCATGCCATTCGATTTGAAGGTGCTGACCGGCAAGGGGTATTACCTGGTCAGCCCTTCGAAAGCCTTGCCACCTGGGCTGGAAGCCTTGATGGCATGGCTCGAGACTCAGGCCGCTCAGTAGCCGACGGTAAAGCGCTGGCGCGAATGCGCAGGCTGCTCCAGCTCATCGAGCATGGCGATGGCGAAGTCGGCGAAGCTGATCGAGCTATTGCCATCCTCGGCGATCAACAGGTGGTCCTTGCCCAGACGGTACTGCCCGGTGCGCTCACCCTCGAAGAACTCGGCCGATGGCGACAGGAAGCTCCAGTCCAGGCCGGTTTCCTGGCGCAAGGCCTCGAGAAAGCGCACGCCACCGTTGGCCTCGGCCTTGTACTCCTCAGGGAAATCGGGGCTGTCGATCACCCGCTGCCCGGATGGCAATAGCAGGCTGCCCGCGCCACCGACCACCAGCAGGCGTCCAACCCCGGCATGCTTGGCCGGCGCGATGATCGCCTCTGGCTCGAGGGTGGCGAACTGCGCCGCGCTCAGCACCGCATCCACACTGCTCAGCGCCGCTTGCAGGGCGGCGCCATCGTTGACGTCCAGCGCCTTCACGGTGACGCCCGCGCGCCCTTGCAAGGCCGACGGGTTGCGGGCAATGGCCAGCACTTCATGACCACGGCGCAGGGCTTCTTCCAGCAGTTGGCTGCCCGCACGACCAGTGGCGCCGATGATTGCGATTTTGCTCATGGGAAACGCTCCATCAAGAAAGTTGAAGAGCTACAGCTTAGTTGCCCGATTTGCTCCAAAAAATGCCATTCTTGGTCATAGTTTATTTCTGAAAACGGGCAAATCATGGACCGTCTCAACGCCATGCGCGTATTCGTCAGCGTCGTCGACCTGGGCAGCCAGTCTGCGGCGGCGGACCACCTGGAGCTTTCACGCCCCGTGGTCTCGCGCTACCTCGCCGAGCTCGAGGACTGGGTCGGCGCCCGCCTGATGCAGCGCACCACGCGCAAGCTGAGCCTGACCGCCGCCGGCCAGCAAACCCTGCCGCGCTGCCGCCAGATGCTGGAGATGGCTGACGACCTGCAAGCCGCCGTGCACCCGCCCGACGACACGCCACGCGGAGACTTGCGCATCAGCGTCTCGCCCTCGTTCGCCCAGGCGCAGTTGGTAAGTGCAATAGCGGCCTACGTCGAGCGCTACCCTGGCGTGAAGGTCGACCTGCAAGTGCTCGATCGCACGGTCAACCTGGTGGACGAGCGCATCGACCTGGCGATTCGCACCAGCAACGACCTGGACCCGAACCTGATCGCCCGGCGCCTGGGCGTGTGCCATTCGGTGATCTGTGCCGCGCCAAGCTACCTGGAAAAGCATGGGGTGCCGCAACAGGTCGAGGACCTGAGCCAGCACAACTGCCTGACCCACACTTACTTCGGCCACAGCCTCTGGCATTTCGACGTGGCGGGGCGCAGCGTGGCGGTACCGGTGCAGGGCAACATCAGCGCCAACGAAGCCATGACATTGCAAAAGGCGGCGATGGCGGGCGCGGGTATCGCCATGCTGCCCACCTACTCTGCCGCGCCAGCGCTGCAAGGCGGGGAACTGCTGCGCGTCTTGCCCCAGGCCAGGCCTCGGGAGCTGGGCCTGTATGCCGTCTACACCTCGCGCAAGCATATGCCGGCGACGCTGCGCAGCATGCTGGACTTCCTGGCGCAGCAATTCAGCGAAAAACCGGAGTGGGATCGCGGCTTGATATAGAAATGTTCTAAATCAAACGCGATGAAAGGGTCGCCGAAGCCAACGCAGCGCATGAACCTGACCTATGCTCGAAGACATAACCTGTTGCATAGCAGGAGATAAGCACCATGGGCATCAAGACCCGTCGTTGCGCTGTTGTAGTGGCTCTGGTCGCTGTGGCCGGGCTTTTCGGTTCTGCCTGCTGGCGCGTTGAATCCATACGCAACCAGCCCACTGCCTCGTCGACCTGCGTACACGATCACTGCGTGCCGCATGCGGCGACCTTGAGCGCCCTCAGGTGAGCTGACGGCGCCCTGCCGGTCACTCCTCGACGCTCATGTATTCCTTGGCCCAACGGATGTAGTCCTCGGGCTGGGTGTAGGTGTGCGAAAGCTCGGTAGCACTGAGGTTCTCGGACTTGTTCTGCTGCCCGCGTTGCAGGCGCAGGCAGTCGTAGGTGGCCTTGATCGCGGCAAAGTAGGCGGCGTGGCCGTCGACTACGATACGCACGCCCAGGCGCGCCAGGCGCTCGTCGTCGCGCAGGTTCGGGTTGCCATAGGTAACCAGCATCAGCGGCACGCTCAGGTGCTCGGCGATCTGCTCCAACTGCTCGAAATCCTTCACCCCCACCATGCAGATACCGTCGGCACCGGCCTTCTGGTAGCTCTGGGTGCGCACGATGATTTCCTCGGTGGTCAGTACCCCGGCGTTGGTCCGGGCGATGATCGACAGCGCCGAGTCGACCCGGGCTTCCAAGGCTGCGCGAATCTTGCCGACCCCTTCCTCGACCGAGATCAGGTCAGTGGACTTGCGGCCGAACTGCGCTGGCAGCAGGGTGTCCTCGATGGTCAGCGCCGCCACACCGGCGCGCTCCAGTTCGATCACCGTGCGCATCACGTTGAGGGCATTGCCATAGCCGTGGTCGGCGTCGGCGAGCACCGGCAACTGGGCGACGCGGCCGATACGGGTGGCCTGCTCGACGAACTCGCTCAGGGTGATCAGGGCAAAGTCTGGTGCGGCGAGCACCTGCAAGGACGCCACCGAACCGCCAAGAATACCGACTTCAAAACCAAGGTCGGCGGCGATACGGGCCGACATGGGGTCGAAGACCGAGGCGGTGTGATAGCAGGAACCCGACGCGAGCAACTCGCGGAAGGCAAAACGCAGGTCGTTGTGGGAAGCCTTTGGCATGATCACTCCGCTAGAACATGAAAATTGAACTGTCTGACTACCGACCCCTGGTTCGGGTCTACCTGATCTGTTTCCAACCGTCGCCATCAGGGCGGTCATGCTCGACATGCAGGCAGAGGAATAGAAGGTGTGAAAAGCAGCGCCACGGGCGTCCACGCGAAACATCGCACCAAAGCGGTGCAATACGCGGGTTTTGGCGGCTGTGAGGGATTCACGATATCACGCAGCCATCGACCAGCGGATGAAAGCAGGTATGCCGATCGTGCATAGGGGATGCAGATTTTACATAGGAAGCTACCTAACTCAGGTTACACTTTCCTGACCCGCATCGGCAACAGCACTCGCCGCCGCCCTGACCACAAGGTGCCCTCACCCCGTGACCGCCGCCCTACCCCCTGCCGTATTGCGCAGCGTGCTCAGCGCGTTGATGCTGGCAATTCTGCTCGGCGCCCTGGACCAGACCATCGTCGCCGTCTCCCTCCCGGCCATTTCCGCACAGTTCGACGATGTCGGCCTGCTGGCCTGGGTGATTTCCGGCTACATGGTGGCCATGACCGTCGCCGTGCCGATCTACGGCAAGCTGGGTGATCTCTATGGCCGACGCCGTATGATCCTCACCGGCACGGCTATCTTCACCCTGGCCTCGGTGCTCTGCGCCCTGGCCCAGAACATGGAGCAACTGGTGCTGGCGCGGGTGCTGCAAGGCATCGGCGCCGGGGGCATGGTGTCGGTCAGCCAGGCGATCATTGGCGACTTCATCCCGCCTCGGGAACGGGGCCGCTACCAGGGCTATTTCAGCAGCATGTATGCCGTGGCCAGCGTCGCCGGGCCAGTGCTCGGTGGCTTGCTGACCGAATACCTGTCGTGGCGCTGGGTGTTCTGGATCAACCTGCCCCTGGGCGTGTTCGCCTGGTGGGTAATCCGCCGCGCGTTGAGCGGCATGCCGGTGGTACACCGCCCGGCACGGGTCGACTACCTCGGCGCCGTGCTGATGATCCTGGGCCTTGGCAGCCTGCTGCTGGGCATCACCCTGGTCGGCCAGGGCCACGCCTGGCTGGCGCCTCCGGTGCTGTCGCTGTTCGCCTGCGCGCTGCTTGGCCTGGCACTGTTCGTCGCCCATGAGCGCCGCTGCGAAGAACCCTTGCTGCCACTGAAGCTGTTCGGCAACCGGGTCGCGGTACTGTGCTGGGGGGTGATCTTCTTCGCCAGTTTCCAGTCCATCTCGCTGACCATGCTCATGCCCCTGCGTTACCAGAGCCTGACTGGCGCGGGTGCCGACAGCGCCGCCCTGCACCTGCTGCCGCTGGCCATGGGGCTGCCCCTGGGCGCCTTCAGCGCCGGCCGGCTGACCACCTTCACCGGGCGCTACAAACCGCAGATTCTCGCAGGCGCCGTGCTGATGCCGCTGGCCATCATCGGCATGGCCCTGACCCCGCCCCAGTCGGCCGGGCTGAGCATACTGTTCATGTTGTTGACCGGCATCGCCTGCGGGATGCAGTTCCCCACCTCGCTGGTGGGCACCCAGAGCGCGGTCGAGCTGCGCGATATCGGCGTGGCCACCAGCACCACCAACCTGTTCCGCTCCCTGGGCGGGGCGATGGGGGTGGCCTGCATGTCCAGCCTGCTGCTGGCGCTGCTGCATTTCGGTGGCTTGGAGGCGCTGGGCAACCCGCTGCTGGGTAGCCTGAAAGCGGGCGAAGCCGACCCGGTCAGCCAGGCGCACCTGGCGCAAACGTTCCGCGACCTGTTGCTGGCCAGCGCTGGGGTAGCAGTGCTGGGGCTGCTCGCGGCGCTGGCCTTGCCGGACCGGCAATTGCGTGGCCATTGAAACGCGAAAGGGCCGCATCAGCGGCCCCCTCGTCAGTTGAATGGAAGTGAGAAACAGTTCCTCACAATCCTTCACAAAGTGTCATTTGCGCAAGCTTGGGCTCAAGCGCAGCATATCCAACCCAGTATCGACCCATTTTTCGGCATCACCCAGCAGGTCGAAGCTGTCCGGCAACAACAACCAACGCCCGATCAGGCCATCGACATAGGCGAACAGCGCGATGGCCGCTTGCTCGATCTCCAGGTCCGAAGGCAACTGGCCCCGGCGCACGGCATTGGTCAAGGCCCGGACGATACCCTCATGGCATTCGACAATCGCGCTCTGGCGCTGCTGGCGGATATCACACATGTCATCGGTGAACTCGCACTTGTGATGCAGGATTTCATTGATACGCCGGGTCCTGGCGTCGAGCACCAGCTCGCTGAACACTTGCAACAACAGCTTGCGCATGCAGCCGAGCGGGTCGAGTTCGTCCTCGCTTTCGCTGGCCCGCGCCAAATGGTCATGGGTCTCGTGCAGTCTGTCGAGCAGCGCCTGCACCAGGTCCGCCTTGTTACTGAAGTGCCAATAGATAGCACCGCGGGTCACACCCGCCAGCTCGGCGATATCCGCCAACGTGGTTCGCGCAACCCCGCGCTTGTAAAAAGCCTTTTCCGCCACTTCGATAATTTGCGCGCGGGTTTCCAGGGCTTCCTCTTTGGTACGACGGACCATGGCAGCTCAACCTCATCTGGGCCCGGCGCTTGGGCGCTCGGGAATCCGGCCGGGGACGCCTCTACAGGGCGTCTCCCGGGTGCGTTAATGGTGCGTTAATCAAGGGCCGTGGTAGTAACGGGCTACTACCACGGCCTATTTACAAACAGCCGTGAATGTAAGTATATTCCTTAGCATCCTACTTATCCACCCGATACCGATTTTTCTGACCACACTCTTCCACTATTCTTGAGCTCCCCTGCTCCAGCGACCCGAGGATCCTCATGCAATTCAAGCCAGCCGTTACCGCCCTGGTTTCCGCCGTCGCCCTGGCAACCCTGCTCAGTGGCTGCAAGAAAGAAGAAGCAGCGCCAGCAGCGCAGGCTCCTCAGGTAGGCGTCGTAACCATCCAGCCACAAGCCTTCACCCTGACCTCGGAACTGCCGGGACGCACCACCGCCTTCCGGGTCGCTGAAGTCCGCCCACAGGTCAATGGCATCATCCTCAAGCGCCTGTTCAAGGAAGGCAGCGACGTCAAGGAAGGGCAGCAGCTCTACCAGATCGACCCAGCGGTGTACGAGGCCACCCTGGCCAACGCCCAGGCCAACCTGCAGGCTACCCGCTCGCTGGCCGACCGCTACAAGCAGCTGATCGACGAGCAGGCGGTGTCCAGGCAGGAATACGACGACGCCAATGCCCGCCGCCTGCAGGCCGAAGCCTCGCTCAAGAGCGCCCAGATCGACCTGCGCTACACCAAGGTACTGGCGCCGATCAGTGGCCGCGTCGGCCGTTCCTCGGTCACCGAAGGTGCCCTGGTGAGCAACGGCCAGGCCAATGCCATGGCGACCATCCAGCAGCTCGACCCGATCTACGTCGACGTCACCCAATCTACCGCCGAGCTGCTCAAGCTGCGCCGCGACCTGGAAAGCGGCAACCTGCAAAAGGCCGGCGACAACGCCGCCAAGGTGCAGCTGGTGCTCGAGGACGGCAGCCTGTTCAAGCAGGACGGTCGCCTGGAGTTCTCCGAAGTCGCGGTCGACGAAACCACCGGCTCCGTGACCCTGCGCGCGATCTTCCCCAACCCCGACCACACCCTGCTGCCCGGCATGTTCGTGCATGCGCGCCTGCAGGCCGGGGTCAACGCCAACGCCATCCTCGCCCCCCAGCAAGGCGTGACGCGCGACCTCAAGGGTTCGCCAACCGCGCTGGTGGTGAACCAGGAAAACAAGGTCGAGCTGCGCCAGCTCAAGGCCACCCGCACCCTGGGTAGCGAGTGGTTGATCGAGGACGGCCTCAAGCCAGGCGACCGGGTGATCACCGAAGGGTTGCAGTTCGTGCGCCCCGGCGTGGAAGTCAAGGTCGGCGAAGCCACCAACGTCAAGAAGCCGGCCAGCCCAGCCCAGGCCGGTGCAGCGAAAGCAGACGCCAAAGCGGAGTAAACCATGTCGAAGTTCTTTATCGATCGCCCGATCTTCGCCTGGGTGATCGCCTTGGTGATCATGCTGGTTGGCGCCCTGTCGATCCTGAAGCTGCCGATCAACCAGTACCCCAGCATCGCGCCACCGGCCATCGCCATCGCCGTGACCTACCCGGGCGCCTCGGCGCAGACCGTGCAGGACACCGTGGTGCAGGTGATCGAGCAGCAGCTCAACGGTATCGACAAGCTGCGCTATGTGTCGTCGGAAAGTAACTCCGACGGCAGCATGACCATCACCGCTACCTTCGAGCAGGGCACCAACCCTGACACCGCGCAGGTGCAGGTGCAGAACAAACTGAACCTGGCCACCCCACTGTTGCCGCAGGAAGTGCAGCAACAGGGTATTCGCGTGACCAAGTCGGTGCGTAACTTCCTGATGGTGATCGGCCTGGTGTCCGAGGACGGCAGCCTGAACCGCGACGACCTGGCCAACTACATCGTCTCGAACATGCAGGACCCGATCTCGCGGACCGCAGGCGTAGGTGACTTCCAGGTATTCGGTGCCCAGTACGCCATGCGTATCTGGCTCGATCCGGCCAAGCTGAACAAGTTCCAGCTGACCCCGGTGGACGTGCGCGACGCGGTCTCGGCGCAGAACATCCAGGTGTCCTCCGGCCAGCTCGGCGGCCTGCCGGCAATGCCGGGCAACCAGCTCAACGCCACCATCATCGGCAAGGTACGCCTGCAAACCGCCGAGCAGTTCGAGAAGATCCTGCTCAAGGTCAACGCCGACGGCTCCCAGGTACGCCTGGGCGATGTCGCTCGGGTCGCCCTGGGCGGCGAGAACTATGCCGTCAGCGCGCAGTTCAACGGCAAGCCGGCCTCGGGCCTGGCGATCCGCTTGGCCACCGGGGCCAACGCCCTGGACACCGCCAAGGCCATCCGCAACACCATCAGCGAGCTGGAGCCATTCTTCCCGCCAGGCGTGAAGGTGGTGTTCCCGTATGACACCACGCCGGTGGTCACCGAATCGATCAGCGGGGTAATCAACACCCTGATCGAGGCCGTGGTGCTGGTGTTCCTGGTGATGTACCTGTTCCTGCAGAACTTCCGCGCCACGGTCATCACCACGATGACCGTGCCGGTGGTACTGCTGGGCACCTTCGGCATCCTCGCCGCCGCCGGTTTCAGCATCAACACCCTGACCATGTTCGCCATGGTCCTGGCCATCGGCTTGCTGGTGGACGACGCCATCGTCGTGGTGGAGAACGTCGAGCGGGTGATGTCCGAGGAAGGGCTACCGCCCAAGGAGGCGACCAAGCGCTCGATGGAGCAGATCCAGGGGGCCCTGGTGGGTATCGCCCTGGTGCTTTCGGCGGTACTGCTGCCGATGGCCTTCTTCGGCGGCTCCACGGGTGTGATCTACCGACAGTTCTCCATCACCATCGTCTCGGCCATGGGCCTGTCGGTGCTGGTGGCACTGATCTTCACCCCGGCCCTGTGCGCCACCATGCTCAAGCCGCTGAAGAAAGGCGAGCACCATGTGGCCAAGCGCGGCTTCTTCGGCTGGTTCAACCGCAACTTCGACCGCAGCGTGCAAGGTTATGAGCGCAGCGTCGGCGCCATCCTGCGCAACAAGGTACCGTTCCTGTTGGCTTATGCGCTGATCGTGGTGGGCATGATCTGGCTGTTCATGCGCATTCCCACCGCGTTCCTCCCCGAGGAAGACCAAGGCGTGCTGTTCGCCCAGGTGCAGACCCCGGCCGGTTCCAGTGCCGAGCGCACCCAGGTGGTGGTCGACCAGATGCGTGAGTACCTGCTCAAGGAAGAAGCCGATACCGTGTCCTCGGTGTTCACCGTGAACGGCTTCAACTTCGCAGGCCGCGGCCAGAGCTCGGGCCTGGCGTTCATCATGCTCAAGCCGTGGGGCGAGCGTTCGGCGGAAAACAGCGTGTTCGCCCTCGCCCAGCGCGCCCAGCAGCACTTCTTCGGCTTCCGTGACGCCATGGTGTTCGCCTTCGCGCCACCGGCGGTACTGGAACTGGGTAACGCCACCGGCTTCGACGTGTTCCTCCAGGACCGCGGCGGTGTAGGCCATGCCAAGCTGATGGAAGCGCGCAACCAGTTCCTGGCCAAGGCGTCGCAAAGCAAGATCCTCACGGCGGTGCGCCCCAACGGCCTGAACGACGAACCGCAATACCAGCTGACCATCGACGACGAGCGCGCCAGTGCCCTGGGCGTGACCATCGCCAACATCAACGCCACCCTGTCGATCGCCCTTGGCGGCAACTACGTCAACGACTTCATCGACCGTGGCCGGGTGAAGAAGGTGTACATCCAGGGCGAGTCGAGCGCTCGCATGAGCCCGGAAGACCTGCAGAAGTGGTACGTACGCAACAACGCGGGCGAAATGGTGCCGTTCTCTTCCTTCGCCAAAGGCGAATGGACCTACGGCTCACCCAAGCTGTCGCGTTACAACGGCGTGGAAGCGGTGGAAGTGCTCGGTACTCCGGCACCGGGCTACAGTACCGGTGAGGCCATGGCCGAGGTCGAGCGCATTGCCGGCGAGCTACCCGCTGGCATCGGCTACTCGTGGACCGGCATGTCCTACGAGGAAAAACTCTCCGGTTCGCAGATGCCGGCGCTGTTCGCGCTCTCGATCCTGTTCGTGTTCCTCTGCCTGGCAGCGTTGTATGAAAGCTGGTCGATCCCGATCGCGGTGGTGCTGGTAGTACCACTGGGTATCATCGGTGCGCTGCTCGCCACCAGCCTGCGCGGACTGTCCAACGACGTGTACTTCCTCGTTGGCCTGTTGACCACCATCGGCCTGGCGGCGAAGAACGCCATCCTGATCGTGGAATTCGCCAAGGAACTGCACGAGCAGGGCCGAAGCCTGTTCGATGCGACCATCGAGGCGTGCCGCATGCGTCTGCGTCCGATCATCATGACCTCGCTGGCGTTCATCCTCGGCGTGGTACCGTTGACCATCGCCAGCGGCGCCGGTGCGGGCAGCCAGCACGCCATTGGTACCGGGGTAATCGGCGGTATGATCAGCGCCACCGTGCTGGCCATCTTCTGGGTACCACTGTTCTTCGTCCTAGTGTCGTCCGTGTTCGGCAGCAAGAAGCCGAAAGAAGACGCCACCCCTGAAACTCCACGTTATGAGGCTGGGCAATGACCAAGTCTTTGCTGTCCCTTGCAGTAACCGCATTCATTCTCGGCGGTTGCTCGCTGATCCCCGACTACCAGGCACCGGAAGCGCCGGTGGCCGCGCAGTGGCCGCAAGGCCCTGCGTACTCGCCAACCGAGTCGGCCGACGTGGCCGCTGCCGAGCAGGGCTGGCGCCAGTTCTTCCAGGACCCGGCGCTGCAACAACTGGTGCAGACCGCGCTGGTGAACAACCGCGACCTGCGGGTCGCGGCGCTGAACATCGACGCCTACCGCGCGCAGTACCGCATCCAGCGTGCCGACCTGTTCCCGGCCGTTTCGGCCACCGGCAGCGGCAGCCGCCAGCGGGTGCCGGGCGACCTGTCGCAGACCGGCCAGTCCAGCATCACCAGCCAGTATTCGGCAACCCTGGGCGTCAGCGCCTATGAGCTGGACCTGTTCGGCCGCGTACGCAGCCTGACCCAGCAAGCCCTGGAAACCTACCTGTCCAGCGAACAGGCGCGCCGCTCCACGCAGATCGCCCTGGTGGCCAGCGTGGCCAACGCCTACTACACCTGGCAGGCCGACCAGGCGCTGCTGAAGCTGACCGAGGAAACCCTCAAGACCTACGAGGAAAGCTACAACCTCACCCGCCGCAGCAACGAAGTGGGCGTGGCCTCGGCACTGGACCTGAGCCAAGCGCGCACCGCCGTCGAAGGCGCGCGGGTACGCTTATCGCAGTACCAGCGCCAAGTGGCCCAGGACCTCAACAGCCTGACCGTACTGCTGGGCACCGGCGTGCCGGCCAACCTGCCGGCACCGCTCAAGCTCGACGCCGAGCAGTTGGCCGAAGTGCCCGCGGGCCTGCCGTCCGACCTGCTGCAACGCCGCCCGGACATCCAGGAGGCCGAGCACCTGCTCAAGGCCGCCAACGCCAACATCGGTGCGGCCCGCGCAGCGTTCTTCCCAAGCATCAGCCTGACCGCCAATGCCGGCACCTTGAGCTCGGACATGGACGGGCTGTTCAAGGGTGGCTCGGGCACCTGGCTGTTCCAGCCGCAGATCAACCTGCCGATCTTCAACGCCGGCAGCCTGAAGGCGAGCCTGGAGTACTCGAAGATCCAGAAGGACATCAACGTCGCCCGCTACGAAAAGACCATCCAGACCGCCTTCCAGGAAGTCTCCGATGGCCTGGCCGCGCGCAAGACCTTCGAAGAGCAGTTGCAGGCCCAGCGCGACCTGGTGGCCGCCAACCAGGACTACTACCGCCTGGCCGAGCGCCGCTACCGCATCGGTATCGACAGCAACCTGACCTTCCTCGATGCCCAGCGCAACCTGTTCAGTGCCCAGCAATCGCTGATCATCGACCGCCTTTCGCAGCTGACCAGCGAGGTCAACCTGTACAAGGCGCTCGGCGGTGGCTGGTACGAGCAAACCCAGCAGCAACAGGCTGCGGTGGCCACGCCGAAAGGTTGAAGGTTCGCCGATACGCATCAAGCCCACCCTCGCGGTGGGCTTTTTGTTTTTCCGCTGTCACCCCGGCTGCACGGCCATCTGCCGCAGGCGCTCGGCGTCGAGGATCTGCACCTCGCCATAGGCCAGGCGCACCACACCGGCCTGCTCCAGGTGCTTGAGGATCTGGTTGATGGTCTGGCGCGACAGCGACAGCATCAGCGCCAGTTGTTCCTGGGAAAGCTGCAAGCGCCACTGCGGCTCGTCGCGCTCGCCATAGCCCTCGGCGATCTGCAACAGGCGGTGCGCCAGGCGCGGTGCCGCCGCCAGCAGGTGCTGCTGCTCCAGGGCGATGAACACCCAGCGCAGCTTGTGGCTCATCAGCAAGGCCAGGTCACGCCAGTGCACGGGGTGGCGTGCCAGCCAGTCGAGCAACGCCGCCTGGGGAATCCACAGCAGCTGCGTGGCGCCCTCGGCGAAGGCATCGTGGGTTCGCGGCTGGCCATCGAACAGGCTGATTTCGCCGAACCAGTAAGGCGACTCGACCAAGGTCAGCAGCGCCTCCTTGCCGTCGCTGCTCACCGCCCCCACTCGCATCGCCCCGCTCAAAACCGCGTACAGCCCGCAAGGTGGGTCGCCGCGCTGGAACAAGCACTGCCCAGCCGCCAAGGTGCGCGGCTTGGCCAGCGCCAGCAGGCTATCCTGAACGGTAACGGGCAACTGCTTGAACCACTGGCCATGCAGCAACTGGGCACGCGGGTTGTCCATGACACCTCACTGGGCGGACTCTGTCGGCCAGGCGACAGACGATGACGGATGGACCGGGGCAAGCTGCGCTAAACCCCGGATGGAGGAACAACAATGAAAAACCTCGTCGATCACCTGAGTCAATACGCGGCCTACCACCGCGACCCTCGCAACATCGCCACGCACTTCGTCGGCATCCCGCTGATCGTGCTGGCGGTGGCTATTCTGCTATCGCGCCCCGGTTGGGAGATGGCGGGCATCTGGCTGTCGCCGGCGCTGCTGCTGGCGGCCTGGTCGGCGTGGTTCTACCTGCGCCTGGACCTGCGCTTGGGCCTGGTGATGGGTGCGCTGCTGGGCCTGTGCCTGTGGGCCGGGCAAGCGCTGGCGGTGCAGTCCACCGGGCTGTGGCTGAGCGTCGGACTCGGGGCTTTCGTGGTGGGCTGGATCATCCAGTTCATCGGGCATCACTACGAAGGGCGCAAACCCGCGTTCGTCGATGACCTGAGCGGGTTGATCGTCGGCCCCCTGTTCGTGGTGGCGGAACTGGCATTCATGGCCGGGCTGTGCGGTGAGCTGAAAAAAGCCATCGAGGCCAATGCCGGGCCGGTGGCGGTGCGGCACAAGAACGCCGCGGCCTGATCACCAGGCCTGACCCCTTCGCGGCAAGACCGCGAAGGGGTTGAAGCCTTCAGCAGGCCAACAGGAAGTCGAGCACGCGACGACTGAACGGCTCGCCAATCTCGACGTTGGACAAGTGCGCCGCAGCAAACTCGACGTACTGCGCCCCTGCGATGCCGTTCTGCATGAAGCGCCCATGCTCCGGGGTGGTCACCGCATCCTCGGTGCCCGCGACGATCAGCGTCGGCAGCTGGATGCTTGCCAGTTGTTCACGATAATCGGCATCGCGCACAGCCGCGCAGCACGCGGCGTAGCCCTCGGGCGAGGTCTGCGCCAGCATCTCGGTAATGCGCTGGGCCTGGGCTGGCTCGGCCTGTGCGAAAGCAGGCGTGAACCAGCGCGCGATGGAGGCATCACGCAGTCCTACCATGGCCTCGCGACCGCCCTTGAGCACGGTGTCGATACGCGTGTTCCACACCTCGTCGCTGCCAATCTTCGCACCGGTGTTGCACAGGGTCAGGCTGAGCAGCCGGGCGCCGGCATTGATGCCCAGCCACTGGCCGATCAGGCCCCCCATGGACAAGCCGACAAAGTGCGCCTGCTGGATATCCAGCGCATCGAGCAGCGCCAGCACATCACGCCCCAATTGCTCGATGCAATAGCTGCCCGGGGTGACCAACGAGGCGCCATGACCGCGAGTGTCGTAACGCAGCACTCGGAAATGCTCGCGCCACAACGGCACCTGGGTGTCCCACATGTGCAGGTCGGTGCCCAGCGAGTTGGACAACACCAGCACCGGGGCATTGGCCGGGCCGTCGAGTTGGTAGTGCAGTACGCCATCGGCCAATTGCAGTTGCGCCACAGCGGTCTCCTTCAGGCAATGAAACGTTGATATTCAGCCACGGCGCACGCCGGGCCAAGGTTAAGCCGCGTCAATCATCATGGTGCAGGTACTCAGCCTGCTTGGGCAGGCGCAGGCTGAACAGGAAGGCCACGGCCATCATGGCGGTGACGTACCAGTAGAAGGTGTTTTCCATGCCCATGGTCTTCAAGCCCAGCGCCACGTATTCAGCCGAGCCGCCGAACACTGCGTTGGCAATCGCATACGCCAGGCCCACACCCAACGCTCGCACGTGCGGCGGGAACATCTCGGCCTTCACCAGGCCGCTGATCGAGGTGTAGAAGCTGACGATGCACAGCGCCAGGCTCACCAGCACGAATGCCATGAACGGGCTGCTGACGGTCTTCAGGGCCATCAGCAACGGCACGGTGAACAGCGTGCCCAGGGCGCCGAACAGCAGCATCGAGGTACGTCGACCGATACGGTCGGAGAGCATGCCGAACAGCGGCTGCATGCACATGTACAGGAACAAGGCGCCGGTCATCACGAAGCTGGCGCTCTTGGCGCTCATGCCCGCCGTGTTGACCAAGTACTTCTGCATGTAGGTGGTGAAGGTGTAGAAGATCAGCGAGCCGCCGGCGGTGTAGCCGAGCACGGTAATGAACGCCGCGCCGTGGTTGCGCAGCAGGCCGCCGATGGAGCCGGCGTCTTTGTCCTGGCGGGTTTCGGCGCTGCTGGTTTCCTTCAGCGAGCGGCGCAGCATCAGCGAGATCAGCGCAGCGACCGCGCCGACCACGAACGGAATGCGCCAGCCCCAGTCACGCAGCTCCTGCTCGGTCAGCAGTTGTTGCAGGATCACCACCACCAGCACCGCCAGCAACTGGCCGCCGATCAGGGTGACGTACTGGAACGAGGCGAAGAAGCCACGCTGCCCGCGCAGCGCCACTTCGCTCATGTAGGTGGCGGTGGTGCCGTACTCGCCGCCTACCGACAAGCCTTGCACCAGCCGCGCGAACAGCAGCAGCGCCGGGGCCCAGGTGCCGATGCTGGCGTAGGTGGGCAGGCAGGCGATGAGCAGGGAGCCGGCGCACATCATCAGCACCGAGATCATCAGGGAGTTCTTGCGGCCGTGGCGGTCGGCCAGGCGACCGAAGATCCAGCCGCCAATGGGGCGCATGAGGAAGCCTGCGGCGAACACACCGGCAGTGTTGAGCAACTGCACGGTGGGGTCGTCGGAGGGGAAGAACGCGGGGGCGAAGTAGATGGCGCAAAACGCGTAGACGTAGAAGTCGAACCATTCCACCAGGTTGCCTGAAGAGGCACCGACGATGGCGAAGATGCGTTTGCTGCGTTCTTCGCCGGTGTAATAGGTTGAAGTCATGGGTTGTTCACTCCTGAGGGTTACTGGTCAATCTAGACACAATTAGTAACACTCTCGTTCCACAGTCACAACGTGCTGGCCTTTTCGCGGGTAAACCCGCTCCCACAGGTACAGCGCCGCTCTTCAGAATACTGGAGAACTTGTGGGAGCGGGTTTACCCGCGAAAAGGCCGAACCTGCTTACAGCCAATCAAACCCGCTCGATCGCCAACGCCAAGCCCTGCCCTACCCCTACGCACATGGTCGCCAACCCTCTGCGCCCGCCGCTCTTCTCCAACTGATGCAAAGCGGTCAACACCAAACGCGCCCCACTCATGCCCAGCGGGTGCCCCAAGGCAATGGCGCCGCCATTGGGGTTCACCTGCGGCGCATCGTCGGCCACGCCCAGCCCACGCAGCACGGCCAGGCCTTGGCTGGCGAAGGCTTCATTGAGCTCGATGACATCGAAGTCGGCCACGGCAATACCCAGTCGCTCGGTGAGCTTCTGCACCGCCGGCACCGGGCCGATACCCATCACCCGCGGCGCCACACCGGCGCTGGCCATGCCCAGCACCCGGGCACGTGGGGTCAGCCCATGTTTCTTCACCGCCTCGGCCGATGCCAGGATCAGCGCCGCCGCCCCGTCGTTGACGCCCGAGGCGTTGCCGGCGGTGACGGTCTTGTCGGCTCCGTTGACCGGCTTGAGCTTGGCCAGCGCTTCCAAGGTGGTGTCCGGGCGCAAGTGCTCGTCCTGCTCCACTACCGTCTCGCCCTTCTTGTGGGCGATCCGCACCGGCACGATCTCTTCGGCGAAGAAGCCCGCAGCCTGGGCGGCGGCAGCGCGTTGCTGGCTGCGCAAGGCGAAGGCATCCTGGTCGGCCCGCGACACCTGGTGGTCATCGGCCACGTTGTCGGCGGTCTCGGGCATGGCATCGACGCCGTACTGGGCCTTCATCAACGGGTTGACGAAGCGCCAGCCGATGGTCGTGTCTTCCAGCTTCATGTTGCGCGAATAGCCGCTCTCGGCCTTGCCCATGACGAACGGCGCACGCGACATCGACTCGACGCCCCCGGCGATGGCCAGCTCCATCTCGCCACTGGCGATGGCGCGGAAGGCCGTGCCGATGGCGTCCATGCCCGAGGCGCACAGGCGGTTGAGGGTCACGCCCGGCACGTTCTCAGGCAGCCCGGCCAGCAGCAGGGCCATGCGTGCGACGTTGCGGTTGTCTTCGCCGGCC
Organism: Pseudomonas sp. NPDC089554; assembly: GCF_050280645.1. Lineage (NCBI taxonomy): Bacteria > Pseudomonadati > Pseudomonadota > Gammaproteobacteria > Pseudomonadales > Pseudomonadaceae > Pseudomonas > Pseudomonas sp. NPDC089554. Next base: position 17,390 of record NZ_JBNNVR010000047.1, on the reverse strand, counting down.
TGGTTGGCGCAGCCGAGGAATACCTCATCGAGCTGCTCCCACTTTGCTTGCGGGTTGCGATCGATCAGCGCCTTGAGCGGGATCGCCGCCAGGTCGTCGGCACGCACGCTGGCCAGGCCGCCGCCGAAGCGGCCGATGGGGGTACGAATGGCATCGCAGATGAAGACGTCGCGCATCAGGCTTCTCCGACAGTCTGGCCGTGGGCGGCCGCAGTACGCGCCTCGAGGTCGCGCAATGCAGTCAGTTCGGTGTCGTTCGGTGCTGCGGTGGTCTGCACGCTGTCGGCGAAGCGGATCGGCCAACCGGTGGCGGCGGTGATCTGCTCGCGGGTTACCCCCGGGTGAATCGAGGTAACCACGAACTCATGGGTGCCGGCCTCCGGCTCCATGATGCACAGGTCGGTAATGATGCCCACCGGCCCTTCGCCTGGCAGGCCCAGGCGCTTGCGCGAGTCGCCGCCTTCGCCGTGGCCGACCGAAGTGATGAAGTCCAGCTTGTCGACGAAAGCACGCGGCGACTGCTTGAGGATGATCAGCACCTGCTTGGCGGAACCGGCGATTTCCGGCGCGCCGCCCGCACCTGGCAGGCGGGTCTTCGGTGCGTGGTAGTCACCGACCACGGTGGTGTTGATATTGCCGAAGCGGTCGACTTGGGCGGCGCCGAGGAAGCCCACGTCGATACGCCCACCTTGCAGCCAGTAGCGGAAGATCTCACCCGTCGGCACCACGGTGTCGGCGGTTTCGGCCAGCTCGCCATCGCCGATCGACAGCGGCAGCACGCTGGGCTTGGCGCCAATCGGGCCGGACTCGTAGATCAGCACCACGTCCGGCGAGGAGGTCAGACGTGCCAGGTTGGCGGCTTTCGAAGGCAGGCCGATACCGACGAAGCACACCGCGCCGTTGCGCAGGCGCCGGGCAGCGGCGACGGTCATCATTTCAGAGGTGGAGTAGCTCATTGTGCGGCCTCCAGCTTGGCCTTGTATTCGATGAAATCGGCAGTGCCGCGGATGTAGGTGTCGATCCAGGCGCTGAACGACTCACGGTCGCGGGCGATGGGGTCCCAGGCTTGATAGAAGCGGTTGTCGCGTTCGTAGTAGCCGTGGGCGTAGGAAGGGTGGGCGCCGCCAGGCACCAGGCACACCGCGCTCAGCGCCCAGGTCGGCAGCACGCAGGCGTTCATCGGCGCTTGCAGGTCGTCGACGATTTCCTCGACGGTAACGATGCAGCGCTTGGCCGCCAGGGCTGCTTCCTTCTGCACCCCAAGGATGCCCCACAGCAGCACGTTGCCCTTGCGGTCGGCCTTCTGCGCGTGGATCACGGTGACGTCCGGGCGCACCGAAGGCACAGCGGCCAGCACTTCGCCGGTGAACGGGCAGGTGACGCTCTTGATCAATGGGTTGACCTTGGGCAGGTCGGAACCTGCGTAGGCACGCAGCACCGCGAAAGGTAGGCCCGAGGCACCGGCGACGTAGGAGTTGGCCAGGTCTGCATGGCTGTGCTCCTCGATTTCGATCGGGTGCGGCCACTGCTTCTCCACCGCATCGCGCAGGCGGTGCAGCGAACCGACGCCGGGGTTGCCGCCCCAGGAGAAGATCAGCTTGCGCGCGCAGCCGGCGCCGATCAGCTGGTCGTAGATCAGGTCCGGGGTCATGCGCACCAGGGTCAGGTCACGCTTGCCCTGGCGGATGATCTCGTGGCCAGCGGCGGTCGGGATCAGGTGAGTGAAACCTTCGAGGGCAACGCTGTCGCCATCGTGGACGAACTGCTTCACGGCGTCGTGAAGCGAGAGGATTGCTGCCATTTGGAGACTCCTGGTCAGGCTGAGTCGGTCAGGTGCAGGCGGGCTGCGATGGACTCAGGTTAAGCAGGAGGCTGGAGGCGTACAATCCGATAACCGACCTTTTGTGCGATTATCGAACCGTTTGTTGCAGGGCTATCCATTGCCCTCGTGTGGCCTGTACCGGCCCGGAATCAACCGAACAACTGATGGCACAGGTCGCGGCTGGCCGCCAGCAGGATGGGCAGGAAACGCTGCTCCAGTTCGCTGCGCGTCACCCTTCCGACGTGGGTACTGACGTTGAGTGCTGCCAATACCTGCCCCGAGGCGTCGTAGATTGGCACGGCAATCGAACGCAGGCCCTGTTCGAGCTCCTGGTCGACCACGCACCAGCCCTGGGCGCGTACCTGCTGGATACAGGCGAACAGCGACTCGGGGTCATGCAGGGTGCGACTGGTGCGGGCCTTGAGGTCGGCGCGCTCGAAATACTCGCGCAGGCTGGCGTCGTCCAGGGCAGCCAACAGAATTCGCCCCATCGACGTGCAGTAGGCGGGCAGGCGCCCGCCCACCGACAGGTCCACCGAGATCAGCCGCTCCACGGTGGCCGAACGGGCTATATAGAGAATGTCGTCACCTTCGAGGGTGGCCATGTTGGCTGCCTCGTGCAACTGGTCGCTGATGCGATCTAGGTACGGTTGTGCGGAAACCGCCAAAGGTGTCGAGGACAGGTAGGCATGGCCCAGGGTCAGCACCTTGGGCAACAGCGAGTAGGTGCGCCCGTCACTGGTGGCATAGCCTAGTTTTATCAGGGTATGCAGGCAGCGCCGAACGGCAGCCCGGGGAATTTCGGTGCGGTGGCTGATTTGCGCGATGGTCAGGTGGCGTTTGCGCTCCTGGAACGCTTGAATCACCGCCAACCCGCGCGCCAGCGAGGTCATGAAGTCCGGGTCGCCAGTAAATGCCTGGATACGCTTGGCCGGTGAGGCAACGATCGGCGGAGCCAGTGGCGGCATGCCGCCACGTGCCGGATCGTTGCTGGCGGATGCCTTGGTTTCTTCGCTCATCGGACAACCTCAAAAAATCGGCGATTCGTGCGATTATCGAACAAACGGCCGATAATCGCAATTGACCGCTGACACGTTTGCTTATACCTTTATACTGCCACTTGTGGCTTCTTTGGAGAGACTGGTCAGGTACCCACCGTAGAAGTCCCTAGGCAACGGCCTCGCCCTCCAGCGAGGCCGTTTTCATTTATGCACTTTGCGAACTTCCAGCGCATACCACCACTCCAAGTTTCAAGGTATTGGAAAATTCCGAGATAAACGTGCAACGCTGATTCATTACCGACGAACCTATTCGTATAAAGAGTATGTGCTTCGCCAATGCGATTGTTATACTTCGCTCGCTGGCACCGATCCGCGTTAATCATGGATCCAACACCCGAGTTTACCGGCAAATGCCCAGCACACCGAGGTACGATGACCACAGGCATAGCCGCTATGTTCTGAAGTGTTCTTGTACCCGCAAGGAAACTATCGCGCCCAGCGCGATAGTCTTTTTACCCCGGCCCGCCGTAACCTTCAGATACCGCGAGCCTGGGTCAACATTCAAACTTATCAGGTCGACACCGTGACGAAAGATGAACTGCGCGCGGAACTCGAGCGCCAGGCCGAACGTTACAAGGATGTTTACGGTGGTGAAGTCACCACTTATGCCGCGCAATCGGAGCCGGAACGCAAGCCTTGGCGCAAACGTGCCACCGTTCAGGATCAGGCGTTCTCCCAGGAGTTGGAGCGCATGGAAAAGGAATTGCGAAGCGACGCGCCCGAAGGCGAAGCGTGAACGCACCACGCCCCTGCCTGGCGGCCGAGGCGTGGAAAATTCTTACAGCGCATACGATTCGACGAAATGGAATCTCACAAATTTTATACGATCGTTTTAATTTTTGAAAACCATTGATTTACCTCTTAGATCAACGATTTTTCCAGAATTTAACCTTATTTTTTCGAATCTTCTGCTACCACCGCGTCGCGAAGACGATGCCTGCTGCGCGCTAAAAAGCTGCCATCCGTCAATGGCGGATGCATAGATTGTCATAGTTTTCTGGCATAATCCGCGCCCCACTTTACCGCCAGAAAACCTTCATGATCGATTTATTCAGCGGACTGGATGCCTGGGTGGTGGTGAGCCTGGTGCTCGCACTGACCTTCGTGCTCGCATTCGAGTTCATCAATGGCTTTCATGACACCGCCAACGCGGTAGCCACCGTCATCTATACCAAAGCCATGCCGCCGCACCTGGCCGTGTTCTTCTCCGGGGTGTTCAACTTCCTCGGCGTACTGCTCGGCGGTGTCGGGGTGGCCTACGCCATTGTCCACCTGCTGCCGGTGGAATTGCTGATCAATGTGAACACCGGCCATGGTCTGGCCATGGTCTTCTCCCTGCTTGCCGCAGCCATCGCCTGGAACCTGGGCACCTGGTACTTCGGTATCCCGGCTTCCAGCTCGCACACCCTGATCGGCTCGATCCTCGGCGTGGGCCTGGCCAACGCGTTGATCAGCGACATCCCGCTGGGTGACGGTGTGAACTGGCAGAAGGCGATCGACATCGCCCTGTCGCTGGTGTTCTCGCCCATGGCCGGTTTCGCCGTCGCAGCCCTGCTGCTGCTGGGCCTGAAGTGGTGGCGCCCGCTGTCGAAGATGCACAAGACCCCCGAGCAGCGCCGCAAGCTCGACGACAAGAAGCACCCGCCGTTCTGGAACCGCCTGGTACTGGTCATGTCGGCCATGGGCGTGAGCTTCGTGCACGGCTCCAACGATGGCCAGAAAGGTATTGGCCTGATCATGCTGGTGCTGATCGGTATCGTCCCGGCCAAGTTCGTCCTCGACCTGAACAGCACCACCTACCAGATCGAGCGTACCCGTGACGCCACGGTGCACCTGAGCCAGTTCTACCAGCGCAACGCCGCTACCCTCGGCGAATACCTGGCGCTGGGCAAGGGCAAGTCCGGCGACCTGCCGGAGCAGTTCAGTTGCAACCCGCAGCAGACCGAGCCGACCATCGCTGCCCTGCAGACCGCCATGGCCGGTGTCACCGACTACCGCGCCCTGAACGCCGAGCAGCGCGTGGAAGTGCGTCGTTACCTGCTGTGCCTGGACGACACCGCGAAGAAAGTCGGCAAGCTGCCAGGCCTGGAAAGCCGTGAAAAGGCTGACCTGGAGAAACTGCGCAAAGACCTCACCGCCACCACCGAATATGCCCCGTTCTGGGTGATCGTGGCCGTCGCCCTGGCCTTGGGCCTGGGCACCATGGTTGGCTGGAAGCGTGTGGTACTGACCGTCGGCGAGAAGATCGGCAAGCAGGGCATGACCTATGCCCAGGGCATGTCGGCGCAGATCACCGCAGCCTGCGCCATCGGCATGGCCAACATCTTCAGCCTGCCGGTGTCCACCACCCACGTACTGTCGTCGGGCGTGGCCGGTACCATGGTCGCCAACAAGAGCGGCCTGCAAGGCGGTACCGTGAAGACCATCCTGCTGGCCTGGGTACTGACCCTGCCAGCCTCGATGGGCTTGGCCGCCGGGCTGTTCTGGCTGGCGTCGAAAGCGATCAGCTGAAGCGTTCCCAGCCCACGAAGAAGGCGCCCCATGCGGGCGCCTTTTTTGTACCTCTCGCTTGACGCATCAGCGCCGCTTGCCACCCAGCAACGAGCCCATCAGCCCCCGCACCAACTGGCGCCCCAGCTGGTTGGCGGCCTGACGTACCGCCGACTTGATCGCCTGCCCTGCCGCACTCTGCAAGAACTCTCCCGCCTTGTCGGTAAAACTGTCGTCATCGGCCTTGGGCACCGGCGTCGGCTCCACTGGCTCGCCCTTGCGCTGGGTGAGCATTTCATAGGCAGACTCGCGGTCGATCGGCTTGTCGTAGCGCCCGGCCAGCGGCGACGCACTCACCAACGCGGCACGCTCGCTGGCGACGAGCAGCCCGATGCGCGACTGCGGTGGCGCCACCAGGACCCGCTGAACCATCGCCGGCGTACCCTTGTCTTCCAGGGTGCCGACCAACGCCTCGCCAATGCCCAGCTCAGTCAGCACCGCCAGGGTGTCGAACGCGGGGTTGGGACGGAAACCATCAGCCACCGCCTTGAGCGACTTCTGTTCCTTGGCAGTGAAGGCGCGCAGGCCATGCTGGATACGCAGGCCCAGCTGGGCCAGTACCGCATCGGGCAGGTCGGCGGGCGACTGGGTGACGAAATACACTCCCACGCCCTTGGAGCGGATCAGCCGCACCACTTGCTCCAGACGGTCCTGCAAGGCCTTCGGGGTGTCGTTGAACAACAAGTGCGCTTCGTCGAAGAACAGCGCAAGCACCGGCTTGTCGGCATCGCCCCGCTCAGGCAGTTGCTCGAACAATTCAGCCAGCAGCCACAGCAGGAAGGTCGCGTAGACCTTCGGCGCCTCGTGTACCAAGCGGCTGGCGTCGAGCAGGTGGATACGCCCACGCCCGTCGCTATCCGGGCGCAGCAGGTCTTCCAGTTGCAACGCAGGCTCACCGAACAGCGCCTCGGCGCCCTGTTGTTCGAGGGTCGCCAGGCGCCGCAACAGGGCCTGGGTCGAGGCGCTGGTCATCAACGCACTGTCCTCGCCCAACACCTGAGGGTTGTCGCGCAAGTGCCCAAGCAGCGCCTTGAGGTCCTTCAGGTCGAGCAGCAGCAAGCCCTCCCGGTCGGCCACCTTGAAGGCCGCATACAACGCCGCTTGCTGGCTGTCGGTCAACGCCAGCAGGTTGCCCAGCAGCAGCGGCCCCATCTCGCTCAGGGTGGTGCGCAACGGGTGGCCCGACTGCCCGGCGATGTCCCACAGGCTCACCGGATACGCCGTTGGGCGGTGCTGCAACCAGGGCATCCCGGCGATCCGCTCGGCCACCTTGCCCTGGGGGGCGCCCGCGGCCCCCAGGCCGCACAGGTCGCCCTTGACGTCGGCGGCGAACACCGCGACACCGGCATCACTGAACACTTCGGCCAGACGCTGCAGGGTGACCGTCTTGCCGGTGCCGGTAGCGCCCGCCACCAGGCCATGGCGGTTGGCGAGGCGCATGGACTGAAACACCGGCAGGCCATCCAGCCCTGCGCCCACAATCAATTGCGATGGATCAGACATGCGCGTTCATCCTCTATTCAAAGGTGGCGACAAACGTCGATATCCCTTCAGTTAAGCCAATTTTGCGCGCGCCGGGATCACCCCTGTTCGCGATCGAACAAACTATCCTTCATTAAGGTCAACCTTCAGGCGCGTCATCGAAAGCACGTTGCAGCACGATGACACACCCGAAGACGGTCCCGGAGGGATGCTGATCGTGCACATCGCTGACATCACCATGTTCTACGCCCCGGCCAGCGGCGGCGTACGCACCTACCTCGATGCCAAGCACCGTCGCCTCGACGCCATGCACGATGTGCGTCACAGCCTGCTGATTCCGGGCCCCGGCCCTAGCGCCCAACACGCCAATGGCATTTACCAGGTCCCTGCGCCGCCCCTGCCCTTCGGCAAGGGTTATCGTTTTCCCGTGCGCCTGGCGCCCTGGTGCAATGTGCTGCGCCGCCTCAAGCCCGACCTGATCGAAGTCGGCGACCCCTACCTCACCGCCTGGGCCGCGCTTGAAGCACGGCGCAAGCTGGACGTGCCGGTGATCGGCTTCTATCACTCCGACCTGCCGCTGCTGGTGAGCAACCGCATGGGCAACTGGTTCACCCCCAATGTCGAGGCGTATGTCAGCAAGTTGTACGGCCATTTCGACCGGGTGCTGGCGCCCAGCCAGGTGATGGCCGACAAACTGCGTCGCCTGGGTGTACGCGAGGTGCACGTGCAGCGCCTGGGCGTGGACCTTGCCACCTTCAACCCGGAACACCGCGACCCACACCTGCGTGCCGAGCTCGGCATTCCCGAAGGCAGCCGCCTGCTGGTCTTCGCCGGGCGCGGCTCGCGGGAGAAGAACCTGCCGGTGCTGCTGGACTGCATCGGCCACCTCGGGCGCCCCTATCACCTGTTGCTGGTGGGTTCGAACATGCCAGCGAACGTACCCGAAAACGTCACGGTGATCGACCATTTCTGCCCGCCCGCGCAAGTCGCCCGCCTGCTCGCCAGTGCCGACCTGCTGCTGCACGCAGGCGACCAGGAAACCTTTGGCCTGGTGATCCTCGAAGCCATGGCCAGTGCCACCCCCGTGGTGGCGGTGCGCGCCGGGGCGTTCGGCGAGATCGTCACGCCCGCAGGGGGGCGCCTGTGCCGGCCCAACGACGGCCTGGCGATGGCCAACGCAGTGCGCGAGGTCTTCGAGGAGGGCGTATACCAGCTAGGCGCCCAGGCCCGCCGTCATGTCGAGCAACACTATGCCTGGGACAGCGTGGTCAATGGCTTGTTGCAGCATTACCAGGCCGTGCTCGGCCACCAGCCGCTGGTGCGCGCCCATGGCTGAGCCACAGGCCAAACCTGTCAGCCTGATGCTGGTGCTACACGACGTGGCGCCGCAAACCTGGCCCGACTACCAACCCTTCGTCGAAGCCGTCGATGCCCTGGGCGACATACCAATGACTTGGCTGGTGGTGCCCGACTTCCACCACCACAACGCCCTGGCGCATTACCCAGCCTTCTGCCGCATGCTCGAACGGCGGCTGGCCCGCGGTGACGAACTGGCCCTGCACGGCTTCTACCATGCCGACGATGGTCCCCCGCCGCGCACGCCCGGCGAGTTCTTCATGCGCCGTATCTATACCCACGAAGGCGAGTTCCATGGCTTGCAACAGCATGAAGCGATGCAACGCCTGGAGGCCGGCCTGGCAGCGTTCGCCCAGCAGGGCTGGCCGGTGGCGGGGTTCGTCGCCCCCGCCTGGCTGATGAGCGAAGGCACGCGCCAGGCCCTGCGCCGCCTGCCGCTGCGTTACACCAGCACGCCACGGCATCTGTACCGGCTGCCGGATTTCACTGCCATCGACGCCCCCGGCCTGGTGTGGAGCGCGCGCAGTGCCTGGCGTCGAGGGTTGTCGCGGGTGGTCTGCGACTGGCAATGCCGACGCTGGCGCGAAGCTGAGGCCCTGCGCCTGGGCCTGCACCCGGTCGACATGCGCCATACCAACGCCCGGGAATATTGGCTGCGCACCCTCACCCGCCTGCTCGAGCAAGGGCGCGAGCCGCTGACCAAATCCGCCTGGCTCGCGCGCCAGCCTCATCCATGAAGCGCCTGGCCTGGCTGGGGCTGGCGCTGCTGTTCGCGGTTGCGGTGCCGACACTGCTCGGCGGCAGTGAACTGTGGCCCCGGCTACGGGCCTTCTCCCCGAGGCTGATGATGACGCTGTTGGACATGATCCTGCTGTGCTGGGTGATCAATGCGGTACGCCTGCGCCTGCTGCTCGGCCAGCAAGGCGCACAGCTCGGCATGTTGCGCGGCGTCGGCGTGGTCATGGCCACCGAGTTCGCCATTTGCACTACCCCCGGCGGCAGCGGTGGACCACTGACCCTGATGGCGCTGCTGGCACGCGAGCGCATTGGCCCGGCGCGCAGCGGCGCGGTGTTCGCCATGGACCAGTTGAACGACTTGCTGTTCTTTTTCTGCGCCATGCTGGCGATCGCAGGCTACGCACTGTTTCATCGCCTGGGGCACAGCCAGGAAAGCATGCTGCTGGGCAGCGCGCTGATGTTGTGCCTGGCGTTGGCAGCAATAGGGGTGCTACTGCGCTACCGCCGTGGGCTGATGCGCAGCAACGGCCGGTTGCTGCGGCGCCTGGGCATGTCGCCAGCGCGGCGGCGGCGCTGGGCGCGCAAGCTGTTGCGCTTCCTTCACGCCCTGGCCGATACCTGGCGCCTGCCCAAGCGCACATTGGCACTGGTCTTCGCCCTCACCTGTGCGCACTGGAGCCTGCGCTACAGCGTGTTGTACCTGGTGCTGCTGGGGTTGGGCGTGGAGCTGGCATGGATACCGAGCTTCCTGGTGCAGGTGCTGGCGCTGAGCGCGGGGCAGTTCAGCCTGCTGCCGGGCGGCGCAGGGGCTGCCGAGCTGACGTCGGCCACGCTGCTGGCACCGCTGGTGGGCGCCTCGACGGCCGCCGCGGCGATCCTGATCTGGCGCGCGGTTACCTATTACTTTTATCTGATTGCGGGTGGGCCGGTGTTCGTTTATCTGCTGGCACGCCCGCTGCTGGAGCGCTGGCGTCGACATGCGGGTTGAGCTGCTGCCAGAGGTCGGCGGCGCCCTCGAACTCAGTGCCATCCTCGTCGTTCAAGGCGTCAAGGTCATAGCGAGCCAGGCAGCCTTCGCCGAGAGTGGGAGGGGCTGAGGCGGTAGGTTTGTTGCGGTTGGCCATCGGGTTGCTCCTTTCGCGCTCGATCGCGGAGCAAGCCCGCGATCAAGCCGCCACGGAATCAGTCGAATACCACGGTCTTGTTGCCATGCACCAGCACACGGTCTTCCAGATGATGGCGCAGACCACGGGCCAATACCATTTTCTCCACGTCGCGACCGAAGCGCACCATGTCGTCGATGCTGTCGGCATGGTTCACCCGCACCACGTCCTGCTCGATGATCGGGCCGGCGTCGAGCTCTTCGGTGACGTAGTGGCACGTTGCGCCGATCAGCTTCACACCGCGCAGTGCAGCCTGGTGGTAAGGCTTGGCCCCCACGAACGACGGCAGGAAGCTGTGGTGGATGTTGATGACGCGCTCGGCGTACGCCTGGCACAGCTGCGGCGGCAGGATTTGCATGTAGCGCGCCAGTACCACCACATCGGCCGCATGCGCTTCGACCAGACGCGACACCTCGGCGAATGCCGGGGCCTTGTCTTTCGGGTCTACCGGCACATGGAAGAACGGAATGCCGTGCCACTCGACCATGCTGCGCAGGTCGTCGTGGTTGGAGATCACGCAAGGGATATCGCAGTCCAGCTCATCGGTGTGCCAGCGGTGCAGCAGGTCGGCCAGGCAATGGGACTCACGGCTGGCCATCAGCACCACGCGCTTTTTCTGCGCCGAGTCGGTGATTCGCCAGGTCATGGAGAACTCTTCGGCAATCGGTGCGAAGGCCTCGCGGAACGCTGCGATATCGAACGGCAACGACTCGGCACGAATTTCATGGCGCATGAAGAACCAACCACTCTGCTCATCGGAGTGGTGGCTGGCTTCGTTGATCCAGCCATTATAGAGAGCCAGGAAATTACTGACCTTTGCCACGATACCGACACGGTCGGGGCAGGCAATCGTCAGACGGTAGGTGCGCATGAATCAGACTCCAGAACTTCGCAAAGGCGCACATTCTAGCGGCCTGCCGGGAAAAACGCAGTAACCATTGACCGAATCGACCTTGGCGCTTGCCATACGGGACCGAAGCCAGTGGTAGCAATATGTAAATTTTCGGTTAGCGAAGAGTTATGCAGTGATTCGACAATTAACCGTTTACGGCTTTTTTAATTGTTTACTTGAGAGTTTCGCCTGTTTACTATTGACCCACTGTCTCTCTGTACATCCAACAAGGAACACCCCATGTCCCTGATCAACGAATATCGCGCCACTGAAGAAGCTATCAAGGAACTTCAGGCCCGTCTGGCCAACCTGTCGCAAGATGACAAACTGAAGAAAGAACTGGAATTCGAAGGCAAACTGCGCACCCTGATGGGTGAGTATTCCAAGTCCCTGCGTGACGTGATTGCCCTGCTGGACCCAGAGTCCAAACTGAGCAAAGCCCCGCGCGGCGTGGCCAAGACCACCGGCACCAAGCGTGCACGCAAGGTCAAGCAATACAAAAACCCACACAATGGCGAAGTGATTGAAACCAAGGGTGGCAATCACAAGACCCTGAAAGAGTGGAAAGCCAAGTGGGGCGGTGATGTGGTTGAAGGCTGGGCGACCCTGCTGGACTGATTCCAGTTATTGCCTAGCTCGCGCAGCACATGAAAAACGCCGGCAATTAGCCGGCGTTTTTCTTTGTCTGTTCAGCTAAATATGCAGCCGCGCCCTGAGTGCCTGCACATGTGCCTGCCAGGCGTCCAGCACCCGGCGCCCAGCCTCGTCGGCTTCGGCCCAATAGCTCTGCAATGCTTGCTCGAAGTCGCCCAGGGTATTTGGCGCGCCCATCTGTGGCTCGCTCAGGCGTTGTTGGCAGAAGCGCTGCCACCGTTGCGCTTCTTCTTCATTCAAGGTGTCGCTGAAGTTGCGTGCGCGGTAACGGAACAATAATTCGGCCAGCCGTGCATCATCGAACATCCACTGCCCCTGCCCCAGTTGCCGTGGTTCCACCCGACGCACTTGCTCGCACAAACGCCGATCGCGGTCACCGAAAAATCCGTCGTACAACTGTTGTTCCGGGTCTTCACTGGGCGTGAACTCGTCACCGCTATAGATGCTTTCCAGCTTGTCTTGCCAGACCGACTGTTGATTGACCAACTGCGCTGCACGCGATTGCAGCAAGTGCATATCCAGCCCCAGGCGCTGTTGATCGACTGGACGCAGGACTGACAACGGTGCAACCACCGGGCAGCGATTGATGTGTATCAACTTGAGCGGTACAGGTACTTCTCCGTCAGCCAATTCGTCCCGTCGCGTGTACAAACGTTGACGCAGTGCCTGTGCACTTTCCTGCAATAACGGCAAGGTTTCCAGGTGCAGGTCGCACACAATCAGTGCATTGCGATTACCGGGGTGCCAAGCCAATGGCAGCACTACGCCAAGATAATTACGTTCGGCAGAGAAACGCCCGGAAATATGTACCAAGGGCTGCAACAAATGCACCTGCTCCATCACCTTGTGCTTGCTGCGCAGTTGGAACAGCCAGTCATACAGTTTGGGCTGCCGCTCACGGATCAGGCGCGCCAGGGCAATGGTCGCCCGTACGTCGGACAACGCCTCGTGAGCATGGCCATGCTCCAGGCCATTGGCCTTGCTGAGCAACTCCAGGCGCAGGCTGGTGCGGCCGTCCTGCTGCGGCCAGACGATACCCTCCGGGCGCAAGGCATAGGCGGTGCGCACCACGTCGATCAGGTCCCAACGGCTGTTGCCGCCTTGCCACTCGCGGGCATAGGGGTCGAAGAAGTTGCGGTAGAGGCTGTAGCGGGTCACTTCGTCATCGAAACGCAGGCTGTTGTAGCCCGCGCCACAGGTGCCGGGACGCGCCAATTGCTCGTGCACCAAGGTCATGAACTCGGCTTCGCCCAGGCCGCGGCTTGCCAGTTGCTCGGGGGTTATACCGGTCACCAGGCAGGCGGCCGGGTGCGGCAGAATATCGTCACTGGGGCGGCAATAGAGGTTGACCGGCGCCTCGATTTCGTTGAGGTCGAGGTCGGTGCGCACGCCAGCAACCTGCAGAGGCCGGTCACAGCGAGGGTTGATGCCGGTGGTTTCGTAGTCGTGCCAGAAGATGCTGGAGCTCACGGGGTCGTCCTGTACAAAGGTCGACGGTGAGTCTAACCCAGCCCGCCTCAGGCCGAAGCGTTCTCTGGCCGGAAGCTGAAGAAGCCGCGCAGCGAGCGCACGAACTCATCGTATTCCTGTGGCGGCTGCAACAGCATGAAGCCTGCATCGTAGTGCCCAGGCGTCTGGTCTTCGTTGCACCACAGGCAACTGGCGGTGAGGTTGATGAACTGATAGCCGCCGCCCGCAAGCGGCACGCGCAATTGCAGCTCGAAATCCGGCCCGACCAGAACCGGCAGTTGGCTGATCAGCATCAGGCCATCTTCGGAGGCGTTACCCAGGTAACCGATGTGTTGGTCGGTGGTCCGGTTGTACACCTTGAGCACGCATGGCAGTTGGTGACGTTCTATATGGCGTTCGATAAACATGTTGTTCGTACCTGGTGCCAGGAAGACGAGGTACTGGCGTTGATCGTTGCATGTGCCTTACAGACTAGCCCAGCCCGCGTGGCAAATCCCGTGAAATCATTGTCACTTTGGTATTAGCGCCAAGGTGTGGATGCAGCGGGAGTCGCCACGGCCGGTGCCGTGCCGCGCAGGTGGCCGAGCTGCTCGAGGGTCTGCAAGCGCGCCCTGGCACGATAGGCGTATTCGTTCTGCGGGTAGCGCTGGATCAGGTATTGGTAGGTGTGCGCCGCATCCACGTACAACTTCTGGCGCTCCAGGCACTGGCCGCGCAGCATCGACACTTCCGGGTGGATGAACGGCCGCGCGCGGCTGGTGCGGTCGACCTGGGACAGCTCCAGCATCACGCGCTGGCAGTCACCACGGTCATAGGCGCGGTAGGCGTTGTTCAGATGGTGGTCCATGGACCAGCGGGTGCAGCCGACGACACTGGCCGCCATGGCTAAAACGATCAGGGCTCGCATGGGGAAATCTCCTTTGATAGGGAGTGTATCGGCCTGGTACGGCAAATCTTCACACGCTTTTGCAAGCATACAACGACCGTTCAAACGCCACCCTATACAAGCTGCAAGGTAGTGCAACGGAACAATGACTACAGCGTAATTGAGGAGTAGCCTTTCGCTGCGCTTCACTATAGGAGTCTGTGCATGACCATCCGCCGTACCAAAATCGTCGCCACCCTGGGCCCCGCCAGCAACTCGCCGCAAGTGATCGAACAGCTGATCCTCGCAGGCCTGGACGTCGCACGCCTGAACTTCTCCCACGGCACCCCGGACGAGCACAAGGCCCGCGCCCGCCTGATCCGTGACATCGCCGCCAAGAACGGCCGCCATGTCGCACTGCTGGGCGACCTGCAGGGTCCGAAGATCCGCATCGCCAAGTTCAGCAACAAGCGCATCGAACTGAAAGTCGGTGACAAGTTCACCTTCTCCACCGCTCACCCGCTGACTGAAGGCAACCAGTCCATCGTCGGCATCGACTACCCCGACCTGGTCAAGGACTGCGGCGTAGGCGACGAACTGCTGCTCGACGACGGCCGCGTGGTCATGCGCGTCGAAACCGCCACGGGCGATGCGCTGCACTGCGTGGTGATCATCGGCGGCCCGCTGTCCGACCACAAAGGCATCAACCGCAAAGGTGGCGGCCTGACCGCACCGGCCCTGACCGAGAAAGACAAGGCCGACATCAAGCTGGCCGCGGAAATGGACCTGGACTACCTGGCCGTGTCCTTCCCGCGTGACGCCAAGGACATGGAATACGCCCGCAAGCTGCGCGACGAAGCCGGCGGCAGCGCCTGGCTGGTGGCCAAGATCGAACGCGCCGAAGCGGTAGCCGATGACGAGACCCTCGACGGCCTGATCGCCGCCTCCGACGCCGTGATGGTTGCCCGTGGCGACCTGGGCGTGGAAATCGGCGACGCCGAGCTGATCGCCATCCAGAAGAAGATCATCCAGCACGCCCGCCGCAACAATAAAGCGGTGATCGTGGCGACCCAGATGATGGAGTCGATGATCCAGAACCCGATGCCGACCCGCGCCGAAGTCTCCGACGTGGCCAACGCCGTGCTGGACAACACCGATGCGGTGATGCTGTCGGCCGAAAGCGCCGCCGGTGCCTACCCGATCGAAGCGGTACAGGCCATGGCGCGCATCTGCCAGGGCGCCGAGAAGCACCCGACCAACCAGAAGTCCAGCCATCGCCTGCACACCACCTTCGAGCGCTGCGACGAAAGCATCGCCCTGGCGGCGATGTACACGGCCAACCACTTCCCGGGCGTCAAGGCGATCATCGCCCTCACCGAGAGTGGCTACACCCCGCTGATCATGTCGCGCCTGCGTTCGCACGTGCCGATCTTCGCCCTGTCGCCGCACCGCGCCACCCAGGCGCGCGCCTCGCTGTTCCGCAACGTCTACCCGATCGACTTCGACCCGGCGGCGCTGCCGGCCGACAAGGTCAGCCAGGCGGCAGTGGACGAACTGCTCAAGCGTGGCCTGGTGCAACAGGGTGACTGGGTGATCCTGACCAAGGGCGACAGCTACCACACCATCGGTGGCACCAATGGCATGAAGATCCTGCATGTGGGTGACCCGCTGGTAGGTTGATTCTGCCTCCGCTGGGGCCGCTTCGCGCCCCTTTCGCGACACAAGGCCGCTCCCACGACGACCGCGCAATTCAAGAGTTGCCCGGAGCCTGTGGGAGCGGCCTTGTGTCGCGAAAGGAGGGCGAAGCCCTCCCCGCTCTCTCAAGCATGCTCGCTGAACACATCAGCAAACACCTGCCCCCTGGGAACCCCCGCGATAAACAGCCGCCGCGCAAACTGCTCCACCCGCCCAGGCGCCCCGCACACTAGCGCTACGGTCTGACGCGACACCAAGCGCAACCCCGCCAACGCTGCTTCAAAATCCTCGCCAGCCACCAACTCCACACTCACCTGCTCCCCCGCCAGCGCCTGTAGCGCCTCGGCCAGGTAATGGGTATGGGCCACATGCAGCACCTTGATCGGCCCCTCGTGCCCCTGCTGCAAGGCCTCGCGCAGAATGCCCCACAGCGGTGCCAAACCGGTGCCCGCCGCCAATAGCCACAACGGCCGCGCCTGCCAGTCCGGGTCGTAATGCAAGGCGCCACCGCGCAGCTCGCCCAGGCTTATTTCATCCCCCATCTGCAGCTGCCGGGCCTGGTCGCAGAATGCGCCCGGACGCGAGCAATCGAGGTGGAACTCCAGGAAATCATCTTCGCCTGGCAGGCTCGCCAGTGAATAAGGGCGGGCCACCTCACCCAGCCACAGCACCACATGCTGGCCCGCCCGGTAGCGCCAGGGACGTTCAGGGCTCAGCCGCAGGCGCAGCACTTCGCCGATCCAGTCCAGGCCGCACACCCGCGCCGCCAAGCCATCGCGCAGTGGGTCGAACACCGCCACGCGCAGGTCACCCACCACCCGGCACTGGCAAGCCAGACGCCAGCCCTGGGCATGTTTTTCCAAGGCCAATGCTTCGGGCAAGGCATCCACAGGCTGCCCCTCCAGGCAATGCACCAGGCAGGCATGGCAACTGCCCGCACGACAGCTGTAGGGCACACTCACCCCTGCATCGTTCAGGGCATCCAGCAGGTTGCTACCGGTCGGCACCGCCCAGCGACGTTCGCCGACGCAAAGTTCAGGCATGTTCTTTTCATCTCCAGCTATCACATCGCCACTCTAAGACAACGGCGCAGCGGCAGCAAAAAAGGTGCCGCCCGGCGGGCGACCATGGTCCAGACCACGCGCAGGTGTGCCAGGCCGGGATGCGCGGTATACTGCCGCGCCTTTTTTGCACCGGCCCGACCTGCCGGAGCCCCAGGGCATCCGGCACGCTGGTCGGCACCGTCGGAACGCCTTTACGAATGTTCCCGTCTTTATAGAGGAGCGCGCTGCATGACCGTGATCAAGCAAGACGACCTGATTCAGAGCGTCGCCGACGCCCTGCAATTCATCTCGTACTACCACCCCGTCGATTTCATCCAGGCGATGCACGAGGCCTACCTGCGTGAAGAGTCGCCCGCCGCGCGCGACTCCATCGCCCAGATCCTCATCAACTCGCGCATGTGCGCCACCGGCCACCGCCCAATCTGCCAGGACACCGGTATCGTCACCGTGTTCGTGCGCGTGGGCATGGACGTGCGCTGGGACGGCGCGACCCTGAGCCTGGACGACATGATCCTGTATCACTCGCCGTTCTGGAGCAATGTGCTCGAGGATCAGGAAGGTTTCTTCCAGTTCCTGATG
>NZ_JBNNVR010000046.1:0-39598 GCF_050280645.1 Pseudomonas sp. NPDC089554 | reverse complement strand
GCAAGCCCGCTCCTACAGGGACCGTGATGAACCAGTAGGAGCGGGCTTGCCCGCGAAAAGGGCGCCGCGGAATCAGGCTTGAGTAGCCGGATTCACTGGCGCCGATGGGGTGCTGCTGGCCGGAGCCGCGCTGGGCGCCGGTGCTGCGCTCGCTGCCGGGGTAGCCGGTGCAGCGGGCTTGGCGGCGGCAGGCTTGGCCGGGGCTTTCTTCACCGCCGGTTTCTTCGCCGCAGCCGGTTTGGCAGCGGGCTTCGCGGCAGCAGGCTTGGCGGCGGGCTTGGCGGCAACCGGTTTGGCAGCCGCAGCTTTGGCAGCAGGCTTGGCCGCTGCGGTTTTCGCCGCAGGTTTAGCTGCAGCCTTCACCGCAGGTTTAGCAGCCGCAGGTTTCGCCGCAGCGGTCTTGGCAGCCGGTTTTGCCGCAGGCTTGGCAGGCGCCTTGGCCAGTGGCTTGGCAGCGGTCTTGCTGGCCGCTGCCTTGGAGACCGGAGTGACCGACGCGCCGGTCAGCTTCTCGATCTTCTTGGTCAGGCTATCGACCTGCTGGTGCAGGGCCTTGATCTCGTTGCGGCTCGGCACGCCCAGACGCGAAATGGCGCTATTCAGGCGCTTGTCGAAGGCCTCTTCGAGTTCGCTCCACTTGCCCATTGCGCGGTCCTTGACGTCGGACACCCGCGAGGTGGTCGCGGACTTGGCGCTGTCCTTGGCGGAGGTGACCTCCACCTTGGCTTTCTTCTCGGCTTTCTCGCCGTCCTTCACCAGCGAGTCGAAGAGCTTCGGGCCGTCCTGGTCGATCTTCGAATAGATACCCAGGCCAGCCAACCAGATCTTGCGGGAATACTTTTCGATTCCGCCGACCCAGGAGCTGCTTTCTTTTTCAGTGTTCTTCTTGCCAGCCATCCTGCTCTCCTTATGGTTTGCGCGCGACACGCTCGAGCAGCTCGGTCAGTTGCTCAAGCTTGATAGACAACGCCTCAACGTCATGTTTAGACGGAATGCCGAGGCGATTCAAGGCGCGGGCCACCCGCGCGTCGAAAGCTTTCTCGATTTTGTCGAGCTGTACCTCGACCTTGCCACGTACCCGGCTCACTTCCTGGGTGGCTTCTTCGATCTGGCCGTTGGCGGCATCGAGCTTCTTGTCGATGGTTTTCTTGCCACGCTTCTCGACGCCTTCGCCAGCTTTCACCAGCTCCTTGAAGTAGTCGGTGCCTTCCTGGCCGACGCGGGCGTAAGCCCCCAGGCCTGCCAGCCAGATCTTGCGCGCGTAGCCGCGCACGTCGTCCAGGGCGCTGGTTGCGGCGTCTTCTTTTTTCTTCAGGTTCAACTTGGCCATGCTGTGCACCTCACGCTCGAAAGGGAATGGAGGAACGGCCCAGGGGTCGGGCTTGAGCATGAAGGTAGGAAAAAAAATTAGAATTCTCACCCTAAGGTGAAGGTTGCCGGAGTCACGCCCCGGCAACACAACGCTTTGGCCAGACCGACTCAAACCAGCGCTTTATCCAGCGCCCGCTCGATCTCGCCCTTGATGGTGCCACTCATCATCGACAGCATCATGCCCAGCTTGAGCTCGACGCGGATGCTGTCGTCACCGATGTGCACGCTGCCATTGGCGCCGCTGCGTGTCACGTCGACGCGGTCGCCGTTCCAGGTAGCCTTGAGGTCGTACTCGCGGGACAGTTTCTCCACCAGGAACTCGGCCTTGGCACGGGCCGCCTCGCGACCGAGGGAATGTTTACGTTCGACGCTGATCTGAGTCATGCGGGGTATCCAGGCGTTGGGGACATACTGCGCATTATGCCCGCCCCTGCGACGCGGCACACCCCGCCAAGACAAATCCGCCCGTTCGCCCTAGAATGGCGGTAATTTTTTCCCGGTGAAGCGATATGAACGAGCAGCGCAAAGGCGAACACGCCGAGCCCACCACCCATTTCGGCTACCAGGATGTGCCCGAGAGCCAGAAGGCGCAGAAAGTCGCCGAGGTGTTCCACTCCGTAGCCGCCAAGTACGACCTGATGAACGACGTCCTCTCCGGTGGCATGCACCGGCTGTGGAAGCGCTTCACCATCGAGCTGTCCGGCGTGCGCAGCGGCAACCGGGTGCTGGACATCGCCGGCGGCACGGGCGACCTTGCAGCCAAGTTCTCGCGCCTGGTCGGCCCCACTGGCCAGGTAGTGCTCGCCGACATCAACGAATCGATGCTCAAGGTCGGCCGCGACCGCCTGCTCGACCGCGGTGTGGCCGGCAACATCGAGTTCGTCCAGGCCGACGCCGAGAAGCTGCCGTTCCCCGACAACCACTTCGACTGCGTGACCATCGCCTTTGGCCTGCGCAACGTCACCCACAAGGATGAAGCCCTGCGCTCGATGCTACGCGTGCTCAAGCCCGGTGGCCGCCTGCTGGTGCTGGAGTTCTCCAAGCCCACCAACAAGCTGATGTCGCGCGCCTACGACGCCTACTCGTTCGCCTTCATGCCCCTGGCCGGCAAGCTGATCACCAACGACTCGGAAAGCTACCGCTACCTGGCCGAATCGATCCGCATGCACCCTGACCAGGAAACCCTCAAGAGCATGATGGTCGACGCCGGTTTCGACCGCGTCACCTACCACAACATGACCAGCGGCATCGTCGCCGTGCACCGGGGAATCAAGCCCTGATGCTCCTGGCCGGGCTGCTCGCCAGCGCCGAGCACGGGCTCAACCGTGTGCTGCGCATGGACAGCACCGCGCTGCCGCGCCTGGCCGCGCTCGAAGGCAAGGTGATCGAGATCGACTGCACGCAGCCGGCCTTGCAGTTGTTCATCCTGCCCGACGAAGAAGGCCTGATGCTCGCCGCCCACTGGGAAGGCGAGGTCGATTGCAGCCTGCGCGCGCCGGCCACTCGCCTCGGCCAACTGGCCCTGAGCAAGGACAAGAACGCCGTGCTGCACAGCCCGCAGGTAGAACTGCATGGCGACAGCGCCGTGCTGCTGGACCTGGTCGGCATCCTGCAAGACCTGGAGCTGGACTGGGAATACGAGCTGCAACGCTGGCTCGGCCCCGTGCCCAGTGCCTTGCTCGCCGGCCACCTGCGCCTGCGTGCACGCTGGACCAAACAAGGCCTGTCGCGCTTCAGCCAGAACCTGTCCGAATACCTGGCCGAAGAGTCGCGCACCCTGGTGGGTCAGCGTGAAGCCGAAGCGGCCTTCAGCGAGCTGGACTCGCTCAAGGTCGATATAGAACGCCTGGAGGCACGCATCCGTCGCCTCTCCCACTCCCTCGATACCAGCGATAACGCATGAAGCTGCTCGCCGTCCGCCGTCTGTTGCGCATCCAGCGCGTCGTGATCCGCTACCGCCTCGATGACCTGCTGTTCGACCTGCCCCTGCCCTGGTGGCTGCTCAGCCTGCGCCTGCTGATGCCCTGGCGCTGGCTGCCACGCAAGCCGCTGGCGCTGACCCGTGGCGCACGCCTGCGCCTGGCCTTGCAGGACCTGGGGCCGATCTTCATCAAGTTCGGCCAGCTGCTTTCGACCCGCCGCGACCTGCTTCCCACCGACGTGGCCGACGAGCTGATGCTGCTGCAGGACCGCGTGCCGCCGTTCGACCCGCAGAAGGCCGTGGCGCTGATCGAAGCGCAACTCGGCTCCAAGGTGGGCGAGGTGTTCAGCCGCTTCGACGTCGAGCCCCTGGCCTCGGCCTCGGTGGCCCAGGTGCACGCCGCACGCCTGAAAAGCGGCGAGGAAGTGGTGGTGAAGGTGGTGCGCCCGGGCCTGAAGCCTGTGATCGCCCAGGACCTGGCCTGGTTGTTCCTGATCGCCAAGGGCGCCGAGCGGGTGTCTGCCGATGCCCGTCGCCTGCACCCGGTAGAGGTGGTCGGCGACTACGAAAAAACCATCTACGACGAGCTCGACCTGCTGCGCGAAGCCGCCAACGCCAGCCAGCTGCGGCGCAACTTGAAGGCTCCGAGCTGATGTACGTGCCCCAGGTGTACTGGGACTTCTGCCGCCCCAAGGTGCTGGTGATGGAGCGCATCTACGGCGTGCCGGTGACCGACATGGCCACCCTGGCCGACCAGCGCACCGACATGAAGCTGCTGGCCGAGCGTGGCGTGGAGGTGTTCTTCACCCAGGTGTTCCGCGACAGCTTCTTCCACGCCGACATGCACCCGGGCAACATCTTCGTCAGCACGGTCAAGCCGTGGAGCCCGCAGTACATCGCCATCGACTGCGGCATCGTCGGCAGCCTCACCGACGAGGACCAGGACTACCTGGCGCGTAACCTGATCGCCTTCTTCAAGCGCGACTACCGCCGCGTGGCGCAGTTGCACATCGACTCAGGCTGGGTGCCGGCGCACACCAAGGTCAATGAATTCGAAGCGGCGATCCGCACCGTGTGCGAGCCGATCTTCGAAAAACCGTTAAAAGATATTTCCTTCGGCCAGGTACTGATGCGCCTGTTCCAGACCGCACGGCGCTTCAACATGGAAGTGCAACCGCAGCTGGTGCTGTTGCAGAAGACCCTGCTGAACATCGAAGGCCTGGGCCGCCAGCTGTACCCCGACCTCGACCTGTGGAGCACCGCCAAGCCCTTCCTGGAACGCTGGATGCGCGAGCGCATGAGCCCCAAGGCGGTGTTCGGCAACCTCTACAGCCAGGCCGAGCAGCTGCCGCACCTGGCCGACATGACCCGCGACCTGCTCGAGCGCCTGTCGCAACCGCACCTGCAAGACCCGCAGTTGCCCGAGCGCCGACGCCAGGGCGACACCTGGGCGTTGCGCCTGCTCGGTGCCGGCCTGCTCGGTGGCGGCGCGATGCTGGCCGCCGGTGCTGCCAGCCTCAGCGCTCCCGCCGCCTGGCCGGCATGGCTGATGCTGGCCGCCGGGCTCTACCTGATCGTGCGCCGATAGCCAGCCGCGCCGCTGGCTGGCACACTAGGAAGCTATGGGCCTGTACAGGAGCCGGCCCGGTTTGGAGTCGACGATGAAAGACTGGCTGGACGAGATCAAGTGGAACAGCGATGGCCTGGTACCGGCCATTGCCCAGGACCACAAGACCGGGCGCGTACTGATGATGGCCTGGATGAACCGTGAATCCCTCGCCCTGACCGCCGCCGAGCAACGCGCCATCTACTGGTCGCGCTCGCGGGGCAAGCTGTGGCGCAAGGGCGAAGAGTCGGGTCACGTGCAGAAACTGCATGAACTGCGCCTGGACTGCGATGCCGACGTGGTCATCCTGATGGTCGAGCAACTGGGTCATATCGCCTGCCATACCGGCCGTGAAAGCTGCTTCTATCGCGTCTTCGAAGACGGCCAGTGGAAAATCGTCGACCCGGTCCTGAAGGACCCGGACGCCATCTACAAGGCAGGGCACTGACAATGAGCGACACCCTCAACCGCCTCGCCGAAGTGCTCGAGGAGCGCAAACACGCCGCCCCCGACAGCTCCTACGTGGCCAGCCTGCATCACAAGGGCCTGAACAAGATTCTTGAAAAACTCGGCGAAGAGTCGATCGAGACCATCATTGCCGCCAAGGATGCCGCCGTCAGCAAAGATTGCAGCGATGTCATCTACGAAACTGCCGACCTGTGGTTCCATAGCCTGGTCATGCTCAGCGCGTTGGGCCAGCATCCGCAGGCGGTGCTCGACGAACTGGAGCGCCGCTTCGGCCTCTCCGGACATGACGAGAAGGCCGCACGCCAGCCTTCCGCCTGATGTATCCAGGGGCTACGCCCCACACCTTTCAGGAGCACGAAATGGGTATCTTTGACTGGAAACACTGGGTCGTCCTGCTGGTCGTCGTAGTGCTGGTGTTCGGCACCAAGAAGCTGAAGAACTTCGGCAGCGACCTGGGCGAGTCGATCAAGGGCTTTCGCAAGGCCATGAGCGACGAAGAAAACAAGCCGGCCGAGCAAACCCCGCCGCCGGTGCAGCCGTCCGTGCAGCCCACCCAGCAGCCACAAAGCACCGCGCCGCTGAACCAGCCGCACACCATCGAGGGCCAGGCCACACCGGTCCAAGAGCCACAACGGAAAGACTGACCCATGTTCGGCATCAGCTTCAGCGAGCTGCTGCTCGTCGGCCTGGTTGCCCTGTTGGTGCTCGGCCCCGAGCGTCTGCCAGGGGCTGCGCGTACCGCAGGCTTGTGGATCGGCCGGCTCAAGCGCAGCTTCAACAGTATCAAGATGGAAGTCGAGCGCGAAATCGGCGCCGACGACATCCGCCGCCAGCTGCACAACGAGCACATCCTGCAGATGGAAGAGGAAGCCAAGCGCATCCTCAACCCGCAGGCCCAGCCGAGCACACCGCCGGCCACCAGCGAAACACCGGCCAGTAGCACGCCACAGGTGCCTGCCGCCGATGCCCCGCCCGTGGCGCCCCCTACTCCCGAGCCAAGCCAGCCGCCGCGAACCCCATGAGCGAAACCCCGGAACAAGACCAGCCGATGCCGCTGGTCGCGCACCTGACCGAGCTGCGTAGCCGCCTGCTGCGCTGCGTTGCCGCCATCTTCCTGATCTTCGCCGGGCTGTTCTCCTTCGCCCAGCAGATCTACACCTTGGTATCGGCGCCGCTGCGCGCGCACTTGCCGGAACACGCGACGATGATCGCCACCGACGTGGCCTCGCCGTTCCTCACGCCGTTCAAGCTGACCATGATCGTCTCGCTGTTCCTGGCCATGCCGGTCATTCTCCAGCAGGTCTGGGGCTTCATCGCGCCAGGCCTGTACAAGCACGAGAAGCGCATCGCCATTCCGTTGCTCATTTCGAGCATCATCCTGTTCTATGCCGGCATGGCCTTCGCCTACTTCCTGGTGTTCCCGCTGATCTTCGGCTTCTTCGCCAGCGCCACGCCCGAGGGCGTGTCGATGATGACCGACATCGCCAGCTACCTCGACTTCGTCATGACCCTGTTCTTCGCCTTCGGGGTCGCCTTCGAGATCCCCGTGGCGGTGGTGCTGCTGGTGTGGATCGGCGTGGTCGACGTGGCTTACCTGCGCAAGATCCGCCCCTACGTGATCATCGGCTGCTTCGTGGTCGGCATGATCCTCACCCCACCGGATATCTTCTCGCAGACCCTGCTGGCCGTGCCGATGTGGCTGCTGTTCGAGGTCGGCGTACTGTTCGGCGGCCTGGTGCGCAAGCGCAGCCAGGCCCGTGAGGACGCCGCGGACGACCACAACGACCAGCCGCCTGCGACCCAGCCGTGAACCTTTTGCTACTGGAAGACGCCGACTTCGTCGCGGCGGACCGCGTGGTGCTGGCCGACCGGCGCTTCACCCACATGCAGGAGATCCACCGCGTGGCGGTGGGTGACAGCCTGCGTGTCGGGCGTATTGGCGGGTTGATGGGCAAGGCCACGGTGCTGCGCCTGGAGGGCCACGAAGCGGAGCTTGCGGTGGCCTTCGACCAACCGCCGCCAGCCAAGCTGCCACTGACCCTGGTGCTGGCCGTGCCGCGCCCGAAGATGCTGCGCCGATTGTTCCAGACCTGCGCCACCCTAGGCGTGCAGCGACTGGTCCTGGTGAACAGCTACAAGGTCGAGAAGAGCTTCTGGCAAACCCCCTTCCTCACCCCGCAAAGCGTCCGAGACAACCTCATCCTCGGCCTTGAGCAGGCACGCGACACCGTACTGCCCGAAGTCATCATCGAGAAGCGCTTCAAGCCCTTCGTCGAAGACCGCCTGCCTACCATCGCCCAAGGCACCACCGGCCTGGTTGGCCACCCCGGCCCCTACCCGGCCTGCCCGCGCGCCGTGCAAGGCCCGGTGACCCTGGCCATTGGCCCGGAAGGCGGCTGGATTCCCTACGAAGTCGAGCTGCTGGAAAAGGCCGGCCTCGCCCCCGTGCAACTGGGCGAACGCATCCTGCGCGTCGAAACTGCCGTCACCGCCCTGCTCTCGCGTATTTTCTAAGCACATTCTTTATTTCATTTTTCTGACCAACGGGTCAGCAACCCTCTATCAAGTTTCCCCCTGGCAAGCCGATGGCCTTTGCAACATAAAAAAAATGGTTTCACGGCATTACCAAGGGGAGTCGCTATGTACACGTGGTTTGCCCAGTCACTGGGAAATATGAGCGTCAATCGCAAGCTAGGGATGGGCTTCGGCCTCGTCTTGCTGTTGACCCTGGCGATCACCGCCACGGGCTGGAGCGGCGTGGACAGCGTGATAGGCCGTGGCGACAAGCTGGGCAATATCTCGGTGATTCTCGAGTACAGCCAGGAGCTGCGCATCGCTCGCCAGCAGTTCGAGCGCAACCGCGACGAGGCCTCGGTGGGCGAGCTGGAAAAGGCCTTGCGCCAACTCGATACGCAGGTGCAGATGATGCTCGGCCAGATCGAGCAGCCTCAAGACCAGCAGCGCCTGAAACAACAGCACGAGGCGGTGCGCCAGTACCAGCAGGCGTTCAGCGACATCAGGCAAGCCAACCAGCGTCGTGAAGCGGCCCGCGGCATGCTCGGCGACACCGCCGACAAGGCTGCCGACCTGCTCGGCAAGGTGCAGCAGCGCCTGCTGCAAGCCGGTGATATCGGCCAGTACCAGGAAGCCGTGCAGGCCAGCGCCCTGCTGCAACAAGCGCGTTTCCAGGTGCGTGGCTACACCTACAGCGGCAAGGCCGAGTTCCAGCAAACCGCGCTGAACGCCATCGACCAGGCACTCGCCGTGCTCAAGACCCTGCCGAACAAAGTACCTGCCGAATACGCCGCCAGCCTTGCCGACGCCGCCACGGCCATGGCCGGCTACCGCGACGCGGTGAACCAGTTCGGCGCAGCCCAATCGAGCGCCGAGCAGGCCCTGCAACGCATGGTCACCCAAGGCCAGGTGCTGATGGAGGCCAGCCAGCAGATGACCCTGTCGCAGACCGCGGTACGCAACGCGGGCGCCCAACAAGCGAAGAACGTACTCATTGGTGCCACCGTACTGGCGCTGGTACTGGGCCTGCTGGCCGCCTGGGTGATCACCCGGCAGATCGTCGTGCCCCTGCGCCAGACCCTCACCGCCGCCGAGCGCGTGGCCAGCGGCGACCTGAGCCAGGACCTGCTGGTGGAGCGTCGCGACGAGCTGGGCCAGTTGCAGGCCAGCATGCAGCGCATGACCCTAGGCTTGCGCCAGTTGATCGGCGGTATCGGCGATGGCGTGACGCAGATCGCCAGCGCTGCCGAGGAGCTGTCTGCGGTGACCGAACAGACCAACAGCGGGGTCAACAATCAAAAGGTCGAGACCGACCAGGTGGCCACCGCCATGAACCAGATGACCGCCACCGTGCACGAGGTCGCACGCAGCGCCGAGCAAGCCTCGGAAGCGGCGCTGATGGCCGACCAGCAAGCCCGCGAAGGTGACCGGGTGGTAGGCGAAGCCATCGCCCAGATCGAGCGCCTGGCCGGTGAGGTGCAAAACTCCAGCGAAGCGATGAACCAGCTCAAGGCCGAAAGCGACAAGATCGGTAGCGTGCTCGATGTGATCAAGTCGGTGGCCCAGCAGACCAACCTGCTGGCCCTCAACGCCGCCATCGAAGCCGCCCGTGCCGGCGAGGCCGGGCGCGGTTTCGCGGTGGTTGCCGACGAAGTGCGCAGCCTGGCCCAGCGTACCCAGCAGTCCACCGAGGAAATCGAAGAGCTGATCGCCAACCTGCAAAGCGGCACCCAGCGGGTGGCCAGCGTGATGGACAACAGCCGCGAACTGACCGGCAGCAGCGTCGAGCTGACCCGCCGCGCAGGGGGTTCGCTGGAAACCATCACCCGCACCGTATCGTCGATCCAGGCGATGAACCAGCAGATTGCCGCGGCGGCGGAGGAGCAAACAGCAGTGGCCGAGGAGATCAACCGCAGCGTGATGAACGTGCGGGATATTTCCGAACAGACGTCGGCGGCCAGTGAGCAAACTGCCAGTTCCAGCGTCGAGTTGGCGCGGCTGGGGACTCATCTGCAAGGGTTGGTGGCGCGGTTCAGGCTCTAATCCGGCATCTGTGTCGCCTGGTTCGCGGGCTTGCCCGCGAACCAGGCGACGCTGTTACAGCACCTGACGCAAGAACGCCTGGGCCCGCGGGTCTTTCGGCGAGGCGAAGAACTCGCCGGGCGCTGCGTCTTCCAGCAGCTTGCCGTGATCGAAGAACAACACGCGGTCCGCCACTTCCCGGGCAAAACCCATCTCGTGGGTCACGCAGACCATGGTCATGCCTTCCTGGGCCAGGGTCTTCATCACGTCCAGCACCTCGCCGACCATCTCCGGGTCCAGCGCCGAGGTCGGCTCGTCGAACAGCATCACCTTCGGGTCCATCGCCAGGGCACGGGCGATCGCCACCCGCTGCTGCTGGCCACCGGAGAGCCGCGACGGGTACTCGTTGGCCTTCTGCGCGATGCCTACCTTCTCCAGCAACGCCCGCGCCTTGGCCTCGCGCTCGGCCTTGTTGCGCTTGCGCACCACCTTCTGCGCCAGGCACAGGTTCTCAAGCACGGTCATGTGCGGGAACAGGTTGAAGTGCTGGAACACCATGCCGACTTCACGACGGTAGGCATTGATATCGGTCTTCGGGTCGTCCAGGCCAAGGCCGTCGATGGCTACGTGGCCGTCGTCGAAATCCTCAAGGCCATTGAGGCAGCGCAGGAAGGTCGACTTGCCCGAACCCGAAGGGCCGAGCACCACCACCACTTCGCCCTTGGCCACCTGGGTGGTGACATTGTCCACCGCGCGCACCACATGGCCACGGGTGTCGAAGACTTTCAGCAGGTCACGGACTTCAATCACTTTGCGCAAGCCTCCGCTCGAGCCGGCTGGCGATGTGCGACAGCGGCAGGTTGATCAGCAGGTACAGGCCCGCTACGCAGAACCAGATCTCGAAGGTCGAGAACGAGGTGGTAATGGCCTCGCGGCCGCTCTTGGTCAGTTCGGTGATGGCAATTACCGACACCAGCGAGGTGTCCTTGACCAGGCTGATGAACTGCCCGGCCAGCGGCGGCAGCACGCGCTTGAACGCCTGCGGCAAGATCACGTGGCGCATCGACTGCGCGCCATTCAGGCCCAGCGAGCGCGCCGCTTCGTTCTGCCCCTTGGCGATCGACTGCACGCCGGCCCGGACGATCTCGGCCACGTAGGCGCCAGTGAACAGCGCCAGCGCCGCCACCCCGGCGAACTCACGGGACAGATTCAGCACCGTGCCGATGAAGAAGTAGAAGATGAAAATCTGCACCAGCAGCGGCGTGCCACGGACCAGTTCGACATACACCGTGGACAGGTCGCGCAGGGTCGGGTTGCTCGACAGTCGGCAAAGCCCGGCGAACAAGCCGATCGCCAGGCCAAAGGCACCGGACACCACGGAAATCCACAAGGTGGTCCAAAGGCCCCAGGCCAAAGGGCCTGCGGCCCAGTGGCGAGTAACGCCGATAGCATCGCCCTCGGCAACGTCATCGCCGCGACTCAGTTGCAGGCTGTCCTTGGCCACTTCCAGCACTTGCTGGTCGCCGTCTTCGTCCTTTAGGGTGACACGCGCGGTGTCCCCGGACACGACGATCTCCTCGACCGTGCCGTAGCCTGCTGCGCGCTGCACGTCCTCGGCCTTGTAGGCGAAGTACTGCGGCACGCGGTTCCAGCGCCACTCGTAGGAAATCATCGAGGTGGCCATGTACAGGCTGAATGCCAGACCGACCAGGACCAGCGCGGTCAGCGCGTGCCAGGGCCACTGGGCTTTCTTGTGTTTGATCACGTAGGTGCTTCCAGTAAATGCGAACGCGCAGGGGTTGCCTGCGCGTCGGGGTCAGTGCCTGGGCGTGTAGCCTGGGCCTTATTCCATGTCCTTCAGCCAGTCCTTGTTCTTGAACCACTTGTCGTGGATACGATCGTAGGTCCCGTCATGCTTGATCTGGTGCAGGAAGTTGTTGATGAAGTTGAGGCTGTCGTAGTCGCCTTTCTTCAGGCCGAAGGCCAGTGGTTCGAAGGTGAAGGGTTCTTCCAGGAACACCAGCTTGCCGGCGCCGGCCTTCTCGATGGCCACCACGTTGTACGGTGCGTCGTAGACGAAGGCGTCGGCCTTGCCGTTGACCACGTCCATCACCCCTTCCTGCTCGTTGTCGTAGCCGTGGTACTTGGCTTTGCTGATGAGCTTCTTGGCAACCATTTCGCCGGTGGTGCCCAGCTTGGAGGTGATGCGGTACTTCTCGTTGTTCAGGTCCTTGTACGACTTGATCTCGCCGGCCAGTTCCTTGCGGATCAGCAGGGTCTGGCCAACGACGATGAAGGGTTCGCTGAAGTTCAGGCGCAGGTTGCGTTCCTGGGTCAGGGTCATGCCGCTGCCGATCATGTCGAACTTGTCGGTCAGCAGGGCCGGGATGATGCCGTCGTAGGCGGTGGAAACGGTTTCCAGCTTGACGTTCATCGACTTGGCCATGGCCTTGAGGATGTCCACTTCGAAGCCGACGATTTCGCCGCGCTTGTTGGTCATCTGGAACGGCATGTAGGTGGGGTCCATGCCTACACGCAGGGTGCCACGCTTGACGGCATCGTCGATAGCGCCGGCCTGGGCGGTCGCGACCGCAACCAGCGCAGTGACGCCGAGCATCATGCCCGACAGGAATTTCTTCATCATCACCAGTTCCCCTAGCAAGAAGTACGCAAAGTATTATTTTTTTGCACGATCGTTCCGACCGGTGCGTTATGTCGGGAGGGATGCTAACGCATGCGCGGGCCTGTACCTAGAGCCTGAGGGGACTTTGTTGGCCAAAAATCCATGGTTGAGCTCAGAAATGCAATCGCGGGACAAGCCCGCTCCCACAGGTACTCCACTGCTCTTGAATTCAGCGGTAAACCTGTGGGAGCGGGCTTGTCCCGCGATGCGTTTTCTCAGGCGCCTACAAGGGCAGGCTGAGCCTCGTTCTCCGGGTGCAACGGCAACAGCGGCGAATGCGGATCGCTGGTGATGGAGTTGCGCCACACCTTGATCCACGCCTCGTTGCCCTCGCCCCACACCAGCTCGTGCAGGCGCGCCAAGGCGACCGGGTCGCTGAGCAACGCCAGCTTGGTGTTGCCATCCACGCCCTTCGGCCCGGCCTCCAGGGCCTTGGCGATGCGCTCGGCACGCAGTGCCTCGATGGGCGCCGCCTGGCCATGGCGAGCAGTACCCATGGCGCAGGCCAGGGCGTTCTGCCGCGGGTCGACCACGGCGCGCACGAAGCCTTCCTTCATCGCGTGCCAGCGGTTCTCGTGGGTGTACTGGTCGGTGGCCAGCAGCTCGTGGGGCGTGGCGTATTCCTCAGGAATCAGGAACAGCTTCTCGTCCTTGGCACGCAGGCCCAGGCGCACGCGGCTGGAGATCACCGAGACAGGAATCGACAACACCAGCGAGCCGACGATCGGCGCCAGCCACCACAGGAAGCTTGGGTTCAGCCAGGCCACCAGCGCGGCCCAGGCAATACCCAGCAGGGTCTGCGGGCCATGGCGACGCACCGCCTCGCTCCACGGGGTGGAGTCGTCGTCACGCTGCGGCGAATTCCAGGTCGCCGCCCAGCCGAGGAACGCGGCCAGTACGAAGCGGGTGTGGAAGATCATCCGCACCGGCGCCAGCAGCATGGAGAACAGCATCTCCAGCAGCATCGACAGGGTCACCTTGAAGCGCCCACCGAACTCGGTGGCGCCCTTGGCCCAGATCAGGATGACGCTGAGCAGCTTGGGCAGGAACAGCAACACGATGGTGGTGGAGAACAGCGCGATGGCTTTCTCTGGGTGCCACTGCGGCCACAGCGGGTAGAGCTGGAACGGCTCGACGAAGTACTGCGGCTCCATCAGCGTGTTGGTCGCCAGCAGCGCGGTCGACAGCACCAGGAACAGGAACCACAACGGCGCCGACAGGTATGACATGACGCCGGTGAGGAACACCGCGCGGTGCACCGGGTGCATGCCCTTGACCAGGAATAGGCGGAAGTTCATCAGGTTGCCGTGGCACCAGCGGCGGTCGCGCTTGAGCTCGTCGAGCAGGTTCGGCGGCAGCTCTTCGTAGCTGCCCGGCAGGTCGTAGGCGATCCACACGCCCCAGCCGGCGCGGCGCATCAGCGCGGCTTCGACGAAGTCGTGGGAGAGGATGGCCCCTGCGAAAGCGCCTTTGCCGGGCAACGGCGCCAGGGCGCAGTGCTCGATGAACGGCTTCATGCGGATGATCGCGTTGTGGCCCCAGTAGTGCGACTCGCCCAGCTGCCAGAAGTGCAGGCCGGCGGTGAACAGCGGGCCGTAAACGCGGGTGGCGAACTGCTGCAGGCGCGCATAGAGGGTGTCCATGCCCGAGGCCTTGGGCCCGGTCTGGATGATGCCCGCGTCCGGGTTGGCCTCCATCAGGCGCACCAGGCTGGTCAGGCACTCACCGCTCATCACGCTGTCGGCGTCGAGCACCACCATGTACTTGTAGTCGCCGCCCCAGCGACGGCAGAAGTCGTCGAGGTTGCCGCTCTTGCGCTTCACGCGGCGACGACGGCGGCGGTAGAAGATGCGCCCGAAGCCCTTGGCCTCGCGGCAGACCTCCAGCCACGCCTGTTGCTCGGCGACGGCGATGTCGCTGTCGTTGGTGTCGCTGAGCACGAAGAAATCGAAGCGGTCCAGGTCACCGGTGGCGGCGACCGACTCGAAGGTCGCGCGCAGGCCGGCGAACACCCGTGGCACGTCCTCGTTGCAGATCGGCATGACGATGGCGGTACGCGCATCGCTGGCAATCGGCTCGTTACCGGCACTGCTGCCGGAAATCTTGTACTTGTCGCGCCCGGTGAGCAGCTCGAGGAAGCCCATCAGTGCGGTCCAGAAGCCCGCCGATACCCAACAGAACAGGATACCGAAAAGCACCAGGATGGACGTTTGCAGGGCGTACGGCCACACCTGCACGACGGTGTCCCACAGCGGTTGGTTGGCCACTTCGTCGAAGTCGACGAACGACCAGCCCTGGTACGGCAGGATGCCTTTCATATACCAACCGGCCACGGCGGTCTGGCCGATCATCAGCAGCAACAGGATATAGCGGCGCATCGAGCCGACCCAGCGCCAGCGCGCTGGCGGCAATTCGCGCTTGGGCGGTTGCGGGGCGTTGGGGCGGCCCGTCATGCGTCGCCACATGCGCACCAGGATGTTGGTACGCCATGGCTCGGGCAGCACCTTGGTGCGCTTGATCGGCGGGGCGATCTTCAGGCACAGCCGACCACTGCCGTCGACGGCGAGCATCTCGGCGTCTTCCAGCTCGGCGGCAGTGCCGACGGTAAGGCGAGGGCCTACCGAGGCCTGGGTGGCCTCGGCAGGGTTGGCGGCCGAGTCGGCCGCCAGGCGTTGGTGCAACTCGCTGAACGAAGTGCAGCTGGCGAGTTCCGCGCGCTGCTCATCGCTCAGTGGGAGGTGGGCCAGGTATTCGCCAAGCGATTCCGGCCTTGGGCTTGAGTTACTCATCGGCAGGCAACTGATAGCTCCAGGTCTCGGTCAGCACTTTTTCGGTGGTGGCCGGGGCCTCTTGGGTGGACGCCGCGTCGGCGGCTGGTTGCTCGGCAGGTTTTTCCGCCTTGCCAGCCTTGGCGTGTTCGGCCTTGGCGTGGGCGTGCTTGGTGTCCTTGGCCGGGGTAGCTTCCTTCGGCGCCTCTACCGGAACGTCGCGAACCAGCGCGGCACGCATCTCGGTGGCTTTCTTCGGATCCTTCACCTTCAGTCGCAGGGTCAGGCGCCAGCCCTTGATTTCAGGGTTGTAGCGCAGGTTGTTCTCGACCACTTCGGCGTTGTCGCCGACGCTGATCTGGCTGCGTACCGGGGTGTCTTCGGCCAGCGCGGCCAGGGCCGGGCCATCGAAGTCGACCAGGAAGGCCACGCTGCCATCCGGCTGGCGGATCAGGTTGGACTGCTTGACGTCACCGGTCGAACGCAGGGTCTGCTTGACCCAGCCCAGCTCGGGAGCCTGGAACTTCGGCTCTTCGATGGTCCAGTGCTGACGGTAGTCGAACTCGAACGGTTTGCCAGGCTCAGGCAGTTTCTCCGGGCTCCAGAAAGCAACGATGTTGTCGTTGGTCTCGTCGGCGGTGGGGATCTCTACCAGGTCGACGGTGCCCTTGCCCCAGTCGCCTTTTGGCACGATCCAGGTGCTTGGGCGACGCTGGTAGTTGTCGTCGAGGTCTTCATAGTCGCTGAAGGCGCGCTGACGCTGCATCAGGCCGAAACCACGCGGGTTCTCGACGCTGAAGTTGCTCACGGCCAGGTGTTTCGGGTTGTTCAGCGGGCGCCACAGCCACTCGCCATTGCCAGCATGGATGGAAAGGCCTTCGGAGTCATGCAGGGCCGGGCGGTAGTTCATGATGCGCGATGGCTGGTTGGGGCCGAACAGGTACATGCTGGTCAGCGGGGCAATACCCAGGCGGCTGACGTTGTCACGCAGGAACACGCGCGACTTCACGTCGACGATGGTGTCGTTGGCCGGGCGCACGGTCAGCTTGTAGGCGCCGGTTGCGCGCGGCGAATCGAGCAGGGCGTAGATCACCAGGTGCTTGTCGGCAGGCTTGGGTTTTTCGACCCAGAACTCGGTGAAGCGCGGGAACTCTTCACCCGACGGCAGCGCGGTGTCGATGGCCAGGCCGCGGGCCGACAGGCCATAGGCGTGGTTCTTGCCGACTACGCGGAAATAGCTGGCGCCAAGCAGGGTCATGATCTCGTCCTGCTTGTCGGCCTTGTTGATCGGGTAGAGCACGCGGAAGCCGGCGTAGCCGAGGTTCTTGGTGGTCTCCGGGTCATGCGGCACGTCAGAGAAGGCGAAGCGGCTCGGGTCGTACTTGATTTCCTCGACCTTGGTCGCCGTCACTTCGTTGATCTTCACCGGCGTGTCGAAATGCATGCCCTGGTGATAGAACGAGAGCTTGAATGGGGTCTTGTCGTCCGCCCATTCGGCCTTCTCTTGCAGGAAGCGGATCTTCTGGTAGTCGGCATACTTCATGTCACGGAACACCGGAGGCAAGTTGCTCTTCGGTGCTTCGTACTTCTGGCCGGCCAGATCCTTTGCCTTGGCTGCAACATCGTCAAGATTGAATGCCCACAGCTGGCCTGCGTTCATCAGGCCGACCAGCGCTGCGCCTGCCAACAATGCCTTGCGCAACCGATTGCCGGGGATTCTTGGTGCATTACAGGGACTTACAATCACGAGCAACCCTCGCCGAAAACAGATCATGAAACCAACGGCCAGCGACAAATGCCGGGTTGGCGAGCACTGTTCCGACCCCGTAAGGGCGTAATGATTCCCCAAACGGATCCAGACAATGCTCGAGTCAGAGTAAAACGAACCTGCGAACGCAGGTTCACGCAGCGCGCGATTATCCAGCAGGCCGCGTTACAACGCATCAGGCTGAACAAACTATTTATCGTACAAAACCCCTTGTTTTGTACAAACAAGGGGTTTTTTGAGCTCATATTTGTAACATAAATGTTACCGGGCCATCATTGACCAGATGCACCTGCATGTCTGCCCCGAAGCGACCACTGGCAACGTCAGAATGCTGGCTGCGCGCCTGCGTCAAAAGGTAGTCGAAAAGCTCCGCGCCCAACGCTGGGGACGCCGCCGTCGAGAAGCCTGGACGCATGCCGCTGCGCGTATCCGCCGCCAGGGTGAACTGCGACACCAGCAGCAGGCCGCCGCCTATATCCTTGAGCGACAGGTTCATCTTGCCTTGCGCATCGCTGAAAACCCGGTAGTTCAACAACTTGTGCAACAGCTTGTCGGCATGCTCGCGGGAATCTTCAGGCTCCACGGCCACCAGCACCAACAAACCCTGGTCGATGGCGCCGACGATCTCGCCCTCGACCTCTACCCGCGCCTGCCGCACACGTTGCAGCAGGCCTTTCATGCTTCGTCCAGGGGCAGGTCGAGCAGGCGCCGGGCCATCTGGTCGGCAGCACGCACCAAGGCATCGGTGATGCCGGGCTCGGAGGCGGCGTGACCTGCGTCGCGAATCACCTTCAGTTCGCTGTTCGGCCAGGCCTGGTGCAGCGCCCAGGCGTTGTCCAGCGGGCAGATCACATCGTAGCGGCCATGCACGATCACTGCCGGCAGGTGGGCGATCTTCGGCAGGTCGCGGATCAGTTGGTCCGGTTCGAGGAACGCATTGTTCATGAAGTAGTGGCATTCGATACGGGCGATCGACAGCGCGCGCTGGGGCTCGGAGAAGCGGTCGACCACCAGTGGGTTGGGGCGCAGCGTGGCGGTGCGGCCTTCCCAGGTGGACCAGGCCTTGGCTGCGTGCATCTGGGCGATCTGGTCGTTGCCGGTCAGGCGCTTGTGGAAGGCCTTGACCAGGTCACCGCGCTCCTCGGCGGGAATCGGCGCGATGTAGTCCTGCCAGTAGTCGGGGAACAGGCGGCTGGCGCCTTCCTGGTAGAACCACTGGATCTCCTGCGGGCGGCACAGGAAGATGCCGCGCAGAATCAACCCATGCACCCGCTCGGGGTGGGCCTGGGCGTAGGCCAGGGCCAGGGTGGAACCCCAGGAGCCGCCGAACAGCACCCACTTGTCGATGCCCAGGTGCTCGCGAATACGCTCCAGGTCCTCGACCAGGTGCCAGGTGGTGTTGTTCTCCAGGCTCGCGTGGGGCGTGGAGCGGCCACAGCCGCGCTGGTCGAAGGTAATGATGCGGTACAGGGTGGGGTCGAAGTAGCAACGGCTCTGTGCGTCGCAGCCAGCACCCGGGCCACCGTGGATGAATACCACCGGCAGGCCCTCGGGCGAGCCGCTTTCATCGACATACAGCACATGCGGCGCTTCCACGGCCAGATCGTGCCGGGCGTAGGGTTTGATCTGCGGGTAGAGGGTCTGCATTGCGCACTCCGTGTGGGGATTTTGTCTGCCGTTGGGCATCATAAACCTGAATTGTGCTTTGAGCATGTGTCTGTGGGTAGATCATGTTATGCACGCCAGGCGCAGGTTAGTTCCTAGCATCAGGGCCCCATCACGCGAGGCCCAGCGATGAACGACCTGCCGCTCTCCCCCGAACACCTCACCCATCCCAGGCAACTGATCGCCCATAAACTCCCCGAGTGGCTGGTAAACAGCACCAAGGACGACCGGCAGCAGATGCGCGACGCCCTCGTTAACCCGCCCGCCTGGAGCCAGGCCGGTTACCTGGCGCACCCGCAGGTAGCACGCGCCCTGGTCGAAGAGCACGGCATACACCGCCAGGCCGAAGCCCAGGTGCGCGCGTTGCTGGAGTCACTGCCCGAACTGCTGCCCTTCGCCACCCAACTGTTGACCGAGACAATAAAGGAACACTTCGGGCTGGAACTGGACGTCACCACCACCTACCTGATCAACGCACCCGACGCGGTCGCACACAAGCTCAGCTTCGACAACGACCCCATCGTCGACAGCCAGCGCGCCATCAAGCTGGCAACCCAGTCCTTGCTGCACTGCGCCTTGCAGAACTTCGAAGCCTCCCACGCGCAGCCCGGTGGGCTGGACGTGGACGACATGCAGTCGGTGATCGTCGACAGCGACACCTTCGTA
The DNA here is from genome assembly GCF_050280645.1 of Pseudomonas sp. NPDC089554. Taxonomy (NCBI): domain Bacteria; kingdom Pseudomonadati; phylum Pseudomonadota; class Gammaproteobacteria; order Pseudomonadales; family Pseudomonadaceae; genus Pseudomonas; species Pseudomonas sp. NPDC089554. The sequence continues at coordinate 20,146 of NZ_JBNNVR010000046.1, read as the reverse complement.
TTCCTCACCCCGACCGGCAACCCGCTGGCCATCGACCCTGCAGCTTTCGCCGCACGGGTGCGCGAGCTCGATATCGGTGGACGCTACAAGGCGCTGGTCGACGCACTGAAAACCGCCGACAGCACCCTGCAAATCCTCGCCGACGCTGAGCGCTCGGCATTGCGCCTGCACCTGCACCAGGCCTACCTGAGCCAGGCGATCGACACCCCGCTCTACCATGCCTTGCTGACCCTGGCCGAAGATGGTCAGGCAGATTACCTGGGCAGCCCTCTGCGCTGCGCCTTCCCGAAGCTGTTCGACGCCGCGCCGACCGGCGCCCTGCTGATCGGCGCGGTGCCCTCACCTGAACTGTTGCTCGTCTACGACCCACTGATCGAGCCTTATAAAGGCCTGCTGGTGACTTACTTTCCCGGCGCGCCAACCCCACTCAAAGCCCATGGCTCTGTTCACGAGGTACAGGCGTACCTGCGCGAACAACTCTCGTGGCAATACCTGCATCCGCTCGTCCCCGAGCGCGACAAGCAGCGCGTACTCGACGCACTGCGCGCCCCGGACGCCTGGGTCGCCGTCACGCTACAACCCTTGCACCAGCCACTGTTCGATGAACTGGCCAGCCAGAAGCTGCAACGGCTCGAAGACGATGCGCTGTTCCATGCAGTCCCCACGGCCAGCGAGGACCGGATAACCGCCGAAAAACGCCGGGCATTCTTCACAAGCATTGCATTCAACGCGCTCAACCTGGGGGCGTTCGTCATCCCCGGCCTGGGTGCGACCTTGGTGCAACTGGGCTATGAGGTGTACGAAGGCCTGGAAAGCTGGGCCGAAGGCGACCGCCGCCAAGGCCTGGAATACCTGATGGACGTCATCGACAACGTGGCACTCACCGCAGCCTTGGCCGCAGTAGGCGACACGGCGCAAGTGCCTGCAATAGAGGTGCCCGCCCGGATCGACGCCCTCACCCCCATCGAACTGGCCAACGGCGAGACGCGCCTCTGGCACCCCGACCTGCGCCCCTTCAGCCACGACATCGTGCTGCCCGCCGACCTGCAACCCGATGCCTCGGGCCTTTATCACCACGAGGGCAAGACCTGGCTCGCCCTCGATGGCAACACCTATGCCGTGCAGCAGCATGCCGCGACCGGCCGCTACCCGCTGCAACACCCGCTCAAGGCGCATGGCTATGCACCAGAGCTTCGCCATAACGGCGCCGGAGCCTGGTTGCACGAGCTCGACCGCCCTCGCCAGTGGTCGACCGCCACCCTGTTCCAGCGCGCCGGCCATCTAACTGCCGGCATCGACGAAGCCAGCGCTCAACGCATCCTGCAAAGCAGCGGCATCGATTCCGCCGCGCTGCGCAAAGCGTTGAACGAAAACCAGCGTTTGCCTGCATTGCTGGAAGACACCCTGCAACGCTTCGCGCTCGACCGCGAAGTACGCCAAGCACTGGACGATGCGCCGCCGAGCCAGTTGCGCAGCGCGTTCGAGCAGCGCTACAGCGCCTTGCCCAAAGCCCAGGCACCTGGGGCGCAAGCCATCCAGCAGCGTTATCCACAACTGCCCAGTGCCGTCGCCGATGAACTGGCACGCAACGCGAACGCGACAGAGCAGGAGCTGCTGACACAAGGAAAGATTCCCCTGCGCCTGGCCGAGGAAACCCGCGCCTATCAACAGCAAGTGCGCCTGGCACGTGCCTACGAGGGGCTCCACCTGGGCTACACACGCAACTGGGACAGCGACCGCCTGCTGCTACGCACCCTCGAACAACTGCCCGGCTGGCCGCAAGACCTGCGCCTGGAGCTCGAGCAGTGCCGCAACGTGCCTTACCAGACCACAAGCGCAGGCCCCGAAAGCGCGCCGCAACGCATCGTGCTTGCCAGTGTCGATAGCGGTTACCTCATCCTCGAACTCACCTCGGCCGACAGCCCACCCGCCCTCCATGAAACACTGTCCGGCGCACTCTTCGAAGCCCTGACCGCAGCGCAGCGCCGCGCCTTGGCCATCGACGACGAAACTGCCCTGCAGCGCTTGCTCGAACACACCCCCGCACTCCCCCGCGAGACGCTGCGCGAGGTACTGGGCATGCGCCCGATACGCCCTGGCTACCGCTCGCCGATGCGCCTGGCCGACGGCCGTCTCGGCTACCCGCTCAGTGGCGCGGGCGCGACAGGAGGCGGCATCACCCGGCGTGGCTTGCTGGCGATGATCCGCCAGTCAGGCCTGCCAGAGCGCACCCCGCGCTCGGCCTCGGCGATCCTCGCGGAGCTGGAGGGCAGCGGCCTTGGCCACGCGCAGATCGACGCACGGCTGCGTACGCTGCTCGAGCAGCGCCAGACCTTGCAGACCTACCTGAGCGACTGGCAAGCCGCACAGGCGCCGGCGAGTGAAGAAGCGAGCAGTCGCCTGCAACGGCTGGCTACGACGCTGATGCAGCATTGGTACGACCACGCCTTGCCTGAACTGGGCGACAGCGATGCACCGCTGCGCCTGGAAGGTATCGACCTCACCGAGTTCCCGCGCGACCTGCCAGAGGCCTTCACTTCACGCGTCGCTCACCTGCAACTGGTCGAGCCTACGTTCGGCAATCTGCTCGGTTGGGGGCAGCTCGAACGCCAGATAACCAGCTTCTTCCAACAGTTCCCCGAAGTCCGCGCGCTGGAGGTCACGCGCCCCTACGTATCGAACGCCGCCCCTTCATCGATGCTTTTCGCGCTCCCGCTGATCGCCCACCACCTGCCAGAGCTGGAAGCGCTCAGTTTCACCCACCAGAACCTGCCACTGAGCTCCACCGACATCGACAGCCTCGCCGAGCTGCGCAACCTGCGCAGGCTGGACCTGAGCGGCAACCACCTCTCGCAAACCTACCCTCCCAGGTTCGACAGGTTGATGCTGGACTACCTGGGCCTCGAGCGCATGTCGCTGGAGTACTGGCCCTCCGCACTCAGCGCGCGTGCCCTTGAGCGGTTCGACGCGATATCGCTGCGCGGCAACCAGATCCGCCTGCTCCCCCACCACCTGCTCAACGACGCCCTTCACCCTTCGACCCACCCAACGCTTTCGCTGGAGGGCAACCCGATCCTCGACGCCCAGCTGGAGCAGGTCCTGCTGCGCGAGGATGGCCGGGCCGAGCGGTTCAACGTGGATATCAGCGACCCCTTGCGCGAACGCCTCGCGGCGTCTCAGCAACGGCGCCAACAACTCAGAGACGCTCTGGACGACTGGAGCAACGCCTCGAGCTCCACGGCGCCCTTGAGCGAACCGGTCATCGCCGCGCGTCGGCGCATCGGTAGCGCGGTACTGGAGTTCTGGCGTCAACAGGAGCGCGGCATACTCCGGGCACCCCTGCGCTCGCAGCACATAGCCCTGGAGCATTTCCCCCAACGCCTGCCGGCCTTTTTCAACGAGCGGGTACGCAACCTTGTACTGACCCGCGCAAGCGGCAGCACCGCACAGCTCGAAAGCCTGTTTGCACGCTTCCCCAATGTGACACGACTGGAAATAGAAGAGCACCAACAACCCGAGAACGACCTACCCTCGGCCGCACTGCGCCTGCCAGCGCTGAGCGAACTGGAGCTGCCGAACCTGCACCTGGAGGTCGACCAGGCCATGCTCGAGACCTTCGGCCGCATGAGCAACCTGGTTGGCCTCAACCTGGCAGGCAATCGCGCGGGGACTATCGTCCAAGCGCCTGAGACGCTGCGCCGGCTTACCCTGCTGGACCTGAGCAACATGGGGCTGACGCAATGGCCAGACTGGGTCGACGCACTGCTGCCACTGCCAGTGCTCAACCTGAGCGACAACCTGCTGACCGAACTCCCCGAACACATCCTGAGCAACCTGCACAACCAGTTCCCTGTCTCATCCATCAGCCTGTTCGGCAACCCGCTGAGCAGCGACGTGGTAGCGCGTGCCCGGGCCTCCTCGGACAGCCAGCACAGCTTTACCTTCGCCATGGACCTGCCCGAAGACCTGCAGACGGACTCGTCGGATGAAGAGCACGGCCATCTCCATGCGCCGGTCCTGCCCGCCGCCGGGGACGAACCCAACCTGCAGGACTGGCTGCACGGTGCTGAAGCCGAAAACGAAGCGTTGCAAGACAACTGGCAGCAACTCGAGCAGGCTGGCGATGCCGGCAACCTGCTGGCCTTGGTAGGACGCTTGCGCCAGAGCGGGCCCTATCGCAATACCAGCACACGCGGGCTTTTGTGCCAGCGGGTACGCAAGGTGTTGCTGATGGCGGTGGTGAACAGTGAAGACCGCATGCTTTTCAATGCCCTTGCCGAAGAAGCGCTGGTACAGCCCGGCACCGGCAGCCAGACCTGCCACGACGGGGTGCTGCTGGTGTTCCAGAACATCGAGCTGGTCATCGCCAACCGCCAGATGCTGACCAACGCCACCGACTCCGAAGACACCTTCTACCGCGAGCTGCGCCGCCTGTTCCGCCTACAGGAGCTGGACCGCATCGCCCGCGAGAAAGCCCGCCAGCGCGACGAAGCCGAAGTGCGCCTGGCGTACCGCCAGGGCTTGAACGACGAACTGGCCTTGGGCGTGCCGGACGATGACATGCTTTACCGGGTGGTGGCCGACGTAAACCACAGCGAGCTCAACCAGGCCGTGGCACTGGTGCGGCGCAGCGAACAGGGCGAGACCTTCCTGAACTACGCCGCCAGCAACGCCGACTGGACCCGTTACCTGCGCCATACCCACGCCGAGCGTTTCGAGGCGATAGAGCAGCAATACCAGGCTCGGGTCAACGCACTTCCCGACCAGCACCCGGACCTGCCCCTCGAAGCGTTGGCGCCGCAGTTCGAGGCCTTGGAAGAGGAGAAACGCTTACAGGACATGCGTCTGGTCCACGAGCTGACCATCTTGGCCAACCCTGACCGCAACGACTGAAGGGGCAATATGCGCTAACAGTTGCCGCCCCTTCGCCGAGGCAGGCCTGACGGTCTACAGCGGCGTGCGGGGCGTGTCGAGCGCTCAGCGCCCGTAGCGCGCCTGGCCCCAGGCCAATGCGCTTTGCAGCAAGGCGCGCAGCACCGCCTGGGTAGGCTCGGCCAGGTCCTGGCGATAGGTGAACGGCTCTACTTCGTCCATATAGGTGCTCTGCGCCAACTCCAGCTGCACAGCATGGATGTGCTTGGCTGGGTCGCCGTAATGGCGGGTGATATGCCCGCCCTTGAAACGCCCGTTCAGCACATGGCTGTAGGCCGGGGCCTCGGCGCATACGGCCTTGAGCCGCTCGGCCAACTCGGGGTCGCAACTGGCGCCGTTGAAGGTGCCGAGGTTGAAGTCTGGCAGCTTGCCGTCGAACAGGTGGGGCACGACCGAGCGGATCGAATGGGCATCCCACAGCAGCGCATAGCCAAAGGTTTCGCGCAGGCGTTCAAGCTCGCGGCGAATCGTCTCGTGGTACGGGCGCCAAACCTGCTCCAGGTAGCTCGCACGCTCCTCGGCCGAAGGCGCAAGCCCCGGCTTGAACAGTGGCTCGCCCTCGAACAGCGTGGCCGGATACAGGCCGGTGGTGGCGCCGGCATACAGCGGCTTGTCGTCGTCCGGGCGGTTGAGGTCGATGACGAAGCGCGAGTATTGCGCCGCCACCACACTGGCACCCAGGCCTTGGGCGAAGTCGTACAACTGCGGGATGTGCCAGTCGGTGTCCGGCAGGCTGCGCGCGGCATCGACCAGCCCCTCGCGCACCGCAGGGGTCAGGCTCAGCCCGGCGTGGGGCATGCTGACCAGCAGCGGCAGCGTGCCTTGGTGAAAACTCAATACCTTGTCCATGACGCCTCGCTCAATTGGATATCTCGTGGCCCAGGCGCACTACACGCTTGGGCAAATCGCCGCCGAGCCAGTAGGCCAGGTCGGCGGGGCGCTCGACCTGCCAGGCGATGAAGTCCGCGACCTTGCCGACCTCCAACGAGCCATGGCTGTCGCCCATGCCCAGTGCCGTGGCGGCATGCCGGGTCACGCCCGCCAAGGCTTCCTCGGGCGTCATGCGGAACAAGGTGCAGCCCATGTTCAACATCAGGCGCAACGACAGCACCGGCGAGGTGCCGGGGTTGAGGTCGCTGGCCAGGGCGATCTTTACGCCGTGGCGGCGCAAGGCATCCATCGGCGGCAGTTGGGTTTCGCGCAGGAAATAGAACGCTCCCGGCAGCAATACTGCGACGGTGCCGGCTTTGGCCATGGCCATGGCGTCTTGTTCGGTCATGAACTCCAGGTGGTCCGCCGACAGCGCCTGGTAGCGCGCCGCAAGGCTCGAGCCGTGCAACGACGACAGTTGCTCGGCGTGCAGTTTCACCGGCAGGCCTAGCTCGCGGGCCTTGATGAACACCCGCTCGACCTGCGCCGGGGAAAACGCCAGGTGTTCGCAGAAGGCGTCCACTGCGTCCACCAGCCCTTCCCCGGCCAGTGCGGGCAGCATGACGTCGCAGATGTGGCTGATGTAGTCGTCGGCACGCCCGGCAAATTCCGGTGGCAACGCGTGGGCGGCTAGGCACGTGGTGCGTACCGTCAGCGGCAGCTCCTCGGCCAAGCGCCGCGCCACGCGCAGCATCTTGCGCTCGTTGGCCAGGTCCAGGCCGTAGCCGGACTTGATCTCCAACACCGTTACGCCGTCGCGCATCAACGCCTGCACCCGCGGACGGGCGCTAGCCAGCAGTTCGTCCTCGCTGGCGGCCCGGGTAGCACGCACGGTGCTGGCGATACCGCCGCCCTGGGCCGCAATCTCGGCGTAGCTCACGCCTTGCAGGCGCTGCTCGAACTCACCGCTGCGGTTACCACCGAACACCGCGTGGGTGTGGCAGTCGATCAGCCCCGGGGTGACCCAGGCGCCGCCCAGGTCGACCGTGCGGGTGAGCTCACTGGCAGGCACGTCGGCCTGACGACCGATCCATTCGATCAGCCCACCATTGGTGATGATCGCCGCATCCTCGATGATCGAATAGCTGCCCTCGGCCATGGTGGCCACGTGGCAGTGCTGCCAGAGGGTTCTCATATCTCTCTCCATCACAGGCTCGGCAATACCCCGGCCATCAGCAACCCGGTCAGGCGACCTTCGGCCAACAGTTCGGTAGCCACCTCGATATCCGGGGCGAAGAAACGGTCGCGGTCGTAGTGCGGTACTTCGCGGCGCAAGGTCTGGCGCGCCTGCTCGAGCTTGGCCGAGGTCTTCAGGCCTTCACGCAGGTCCAGGCCCTGGCAGGCGCCCAGCCATTCGATGGCGAGCACGCCACGGGTGTTCTCGGCCATTTCCCACAGGCGCTTGCCGGCGGCCGGGGCCATCGACACGTGGTCTTCCTGGTTGGCCGAGGTGGGCAGGCTGTCGACGCTGTGCGGGTGCGACAGGGCCTTGTTCTCACTGGCCAGGGCTGCGGCGGTGACCTGGGCGATCATGAAGCCGGAGTTTACCCCGCCGTTCTCCACCAGGAAGGGCGGCAGCTGCGACATGTGCTTGTCCATCATCAGCGAGATGCGCCGCTCACTCAGCGCGCCGATTTCGGCAATGGCCAGGGCGAGGTTGTCGGCGGCCATGGCCACGGGTTCTGCGTGGAAGTTGCCGCCGGAAATCACTTCGTCTTCGGCGGCGAACACCAGCGGGTTGTCCGACACCGCGTTGGACTCGATGGCCAGTACCTCGGCAGCCTGGCGCAGCTGGGTCAGGCAGGCGCCCATGACCTGCGGCTGGCAGCGCAGCGAGTAGGGGTCTTGCACCTTGCCGCAGTGCTTGTGCGACTGCGACACCTCGGTGGAGTCGCCCAGCAGGTCGCGGAAACACGCGGCGGTGTCGATCTGCCCGCGCTGGCCGCGCACCTCGTGGATGCGCGCATCGAAGGGCGAACGCGAGCCCAGTGCAGCTTCCACGGTGAGGGCGCCGCAGGCGATGGCGCCAGCGAACAGGTCTTCAGCTTGGAACAGGCCACGCAAGGCATAGGCGGTGGACGCCTGGGTACCGTTGAGCAGCGCCAGCCCCTCTTTGGCGGCCAGGGTCAGCGGCTCCAGGCCCGCCACCGCCAGCGCTTCGCTGGCTGGCAGCCATTGGCCCTGGTAACGCGCCTTGCCCTCGCCGAGCAGCACCAGCGACATATGCGCCAACGGCGCAAGATCGCCGGAGGCACCCACCGAGCCCTTGAGCGGGATGTGCGGGTAGACCTCGGCGTTGACCAGGGCGATCAGCGCGTCGATGACCTTGCGGCGGATACCCGAGAAGCCACGGCTTAGGCTGTTGATCTTCAGCACCATGATCAGACGCACCAGGGCGTCGTCCAGCGGCGCGCCGATACCGGCGGCGTGGGACAGCACCAGGGAACGTTGCAGGTTTTCCAGGTCGTGGCTGGCGATGCGGGTCGAAGCCAGCAGGCCGAAACCGGTGTTGATGCCATAGGCGGTGCGGTCTTCGGCCAGAATGCGCTCCACGCAAGCCACACTGGCATCGATGGCCGCGCCGGCGCTGGCGTCCAGCTTCAGGCGCAGCGGCGCCTGGTGGATGCGACGCAGCTCGGCCAGGGTCAGTTGGCCGGGCACCAGGTTGAACACTTCCATTTCCATGCTCCTTCTAATCGTTGTTCAGTGCAGCGCCGCCAGCACAGGCTGTGGCAGCCGCGAATCTTTCAGCAGTGCGGCGGCGCGGGCGATGTCCGGCGCCAGCCAGCGGTCTTCCAGGTAAGCCGGTACCTGCTCGCGCAGCAGGCGCCGGGCGGCATCGGTGCCTACGCCGAAGCGTTGCGCCTTGAGGAATTCGAAGGCCTGGGCGGCCAGTAAGTATTCGATGGCCAGCACCTGGGTGCAGTTCTCAAGCACCTGGTGCAGCTTGAGCGCGGCGTTGGTGCCCAGGCTCAGGTGGTCCTCCTGCAAACCCGAGGTGACGTAGTTGTCGAGCACCGCCGGTTGCGCCAGCTGGCGGTTCTGCGCGCACAGCGAGGCGGCGACGTACTGCACGATCATCATTCCCGAGTTGACCCCGGGATTGCTCACCAAGAACGCCGGCAAACCGCTGACGTGCGGGTTGATCAGACGGTCGAGGCGGCGCTCGGCGATAGAGCCGATCTCGGCCATGGCGATCGCCAGCAGGTCGGCGGCCATGGCCACCGACTGGCCATGAGGGTTGGCCTGGGATACCACGCGAAAATCGTCCGGCGTACCCAGCAGCAGCGGGTTGTCGTTGGCGCCGTTGAGCTCGGCCTCGATCTGGCGCACGGCGTGGGCCAGCTGGTCGCGGGCAGCGCCGTGCACCTGGGGAATGGAGCGAATGCTCAGGGCATCCTGGGTACGAATGCCTTTGCTAGAAGCGATCACCTCGCTGCCGAACAACAAGCCGCGCAGGTTCTCGCTCACCACCTGCATGCCGGGGTGCGGCTTGAGCGCGATGATCTCGGGGTCGAAGGCGTCGATCTGCCCCCGCTGGGCCTCGAAGCTCATGGCGCCGATCACATCGGCCCATTGCAGCAGGCGCGTGGCGTCGTCCAGCGCCAGGCAGGCCAGGCCGGTCATGCACGGTGTGCCGTTGACCAGGCACAAGCCGTCCTTGGCCCCCAGCGCCACCGGGGCCAGGCCCTCGGCGGCCATGGCCTCGCTGGCCTCGACGATGCGCCCGCGATAGCTGACCTTGCCCACGCCCAGCAGGCACACGCCCACATGGGCCATATGGGTGAGATAGCCCACCGACCCCTGGGACGGCACCTGCGGGGTGATGCCACGTTCGAGCAACGCCAGCAGCGCCTCGACCACGCCACGCTGCACCCCGGACTTGCCATGGCTGTAGTTGACGATGGCGGCGCAGATGATCGCCCGGGTCTGCTCGTCCGGCAGCGCCGGGCCAACGCCGCAGGCATGGCTGAGCAGGGTATTGCGCGACAGCGCGCTGAGCTGCTCGCCCTGGAGCGAGACATTGCACAGCGCACCGAGCCCAGTGTTCACGCCATAGGCGCGCTCACCGCTGTCGACGATCCGCCGCACGATGGCCTGGGCGTTGTCGATACGCGCCCACACCACCGGCGCCAGTTGCAGCTGCGCGCCATGGCGGGCCACGGCGGCGATGTCCTGCCAACGCACCGGAGCGTCGGCGATCACGACAATTTCAGGTTGCGACATGACGGCCCCTTACACGGCAACAGCGCGGCGCTGGACGAAGCGGTCGACGTACTCATCGGCCGGCGAGTGGAGAATCTCCTGCGGGGTGCCGACCTGGATCAGCCGCCCGTCCTTGAGAATGGCGATGCGGTTGCCGATGCGCACGGCCTCGTCGAGGTCATGGGTGATGAACACGATGGTCTTGTGCAGGGTCTTTTGCAGCTCCAGCAGCTGGTCCTGCATCTCGGCGCGAATCAGCGGGTCGAGGGCGCTGAAGGCTTCGTCCATGAGGATGATGTCGGTGTCCGCCGCCAACGCCCGGGCCAGCCCCACGCGCTGGCGCATGCCGCCTGACAGCTGGTGCGGGTACTTCTGCTCGTAGCCCTTAAGGCCCACGGTCTCGATCCATTGCTGGGCGCGCTGGGCGCACAGCTCCTTGCTCTCGCCGCGCACCTTCAGGCCGTAGGCGACGTTGTCCAGCACGTTGCGGTGCGGCAGCAGGCCGAAGCTCTGGAACACCATGCTGATCTTGCGCCGGCGAAATTCGCGCAGGGCGTCCATGTCGTACTGCAGGATGTCCTCGCCATCCACCAGGATCTGCCCGCTGGTGGGGTCGATCAAGCGGTTGAAGTGGCGCACCAGGGTCGACTTGCCCGAGCCCGAGAGGCCCATGATGACGAAGATCTCGCCGCTGCCGATCGACAGCGACAGGTCGTTGACCCCCACCACGCAGCCGGTCTGCGCCAGCACCTGCTCCTTGCTGCGCTGTTCGCGGATCAGCTGCAAGGCTTCGCCTGAACGGTCGCCGAAAATCTTGTAGACGTTCTTCACTTCGATCTTGCTGATCGCCTGCGTGCTCATTTGCTCACCTCATGCCGTGGCCGACCGTAGGCCTGGGTAATGCGGTCGATCACCACCGCGAGAATCACGATCGCCAGGCCCGCTTCCAGGCCGCGGCCGACGTTCAGGGTCTGGATGCCTATCAGCACATCCTCGCCCAGGCCACGGGCGCCGATCATCGAGGCGATCACCACCATCGACAGGGCCATCATGGTGGTCTGGTTGATGCCTGCCATGATGCTCGGCAGCGCCAGCGGCAGCTGCACGCCGAACAGTTGCTGCCAGCGGTTGGCGCCGAAGGCGTTGATCGCCTCCATCACCTCGCCGTCTACCTGGCGAATGCCCAGGTCGGTCAGGCGAATCAAGGGCGGTGCGGCGTAGATCACGGTAGCGAAGATCGCCGGCACCTTGCCCAGGCCGAACAGCATCAGCACCGGGATGAGGTACACGAAGCTGGGCATGGTCTGCATGATGTCCAGCAGCGGCATCAGCACCGCGCGCAGGCGGTTGCTGCGCGCCGAAAGAATGCCCAGCGGCACCCCCACCAGCACCGAGATGAAGGTAGCCACCAGCATCAGCGCCAGAGTCTGCATTAGCTTGTCCCACAACCCCACCGCACCCACCAGGAACAGCAGGCCGATGATCACCACGGTCGGCAGGATGCGCCGGGTGGCGTGCCAGGCGATGACCCCGACCACCGCGAGCATCAGCCACCAGGGCGTGGCCCGCAGCAGGCCTTCGAGGTTGACGATGGCCCACAGCAGGGTGTCGGAGATGTGCCGGAACACATCGCCGTAGTTGGTGACCAGCGCATCGACCCAGCCATTGACCCAGTCGGCGATGGAAAATGTCAGGTTTTCAGGAAACATAGGCTCCACTCATCCGGTGACGGCGCTCAGAGCGCCGCGTTGATCTTCTTGGCCGCGTCTTCGCTGACCCACGCCTGCCATACCTCAGGATGTTCCTTGAGGAAGATCTTCGCCAGTTTCGGCGACTCGATGCGCTCCTTGCTCATGCGGGCGAGGTTCTGGTTGAGCAGGTCGATCGGCAGGTTGACCTTCTCAAGTACCGCGACCAGCTCGGGTGCCTCGTCGTGGAAGGCCTTAGACAGACCGACCTTGATCGACACGGTCTTGTCGACGCCGGGCTTTTCTTCCAGCTTGACCAGGTCGACCTGGCCCATCAGCGGGGTGGGGGTCCAGTAGTAGAACAGGATCGGCTCGCCGCGCTTGTAGCTCGACAGCACGGCGGCATCCAGCGCCGGGCCAGTGCCGGGGCGGAAGTTGGTATAGCTGGCTTCCAGGCCGTAGTCCTTGAGCATCTGGCTGTTGTCCAGCTCGCAGGTCCAGCCGGCCGGGCAATTGTAGAAACGGCCCTTGCTGGGTTCTTCCTGGTCCTTGAACACACTGGCGTACTGGGCCAGGTCGGCGACGTTCTTCAGGTTCGGCGCCTTGGCTTCGAGCTTGCGCTTGGCGTCGCCTTCGATCACGTAGCGCGGCACGTACCAGCCTTCGACAGCGCCGACCACCGGCGCGCCCACGCCGACCACCTTGCCGGCGGCTTCGGCCTTCTTCCACACCTCGCTGCGGCCGACCCATTCCTCGGCGAATACCTGGATGTCATTGGTGCCCAGGGCGTTTTCCATGGTGATGGAGTTGCCGGGCAGGCTGTCGACCTTGCAGCCGTAGCCTTCCTTGAGGACGAACTGCATGACGTCGGTCAGCAGCATGCCGCTTTCCCAGTTCAGCCCGGCGAATTTCACCGGTTTGCCCGAGTCGCACCAGGTGGCGGCCTGGGTGGCGTCGGCGGTGGCGCACAGGCCCAGGGCGAACAGCGATGCAAGCAAGGTCTTGGTGGTTTTCATTGCGTGACGCTCCCAAACTTTTTGAAGTGGAAATCGGCAGTTCGAGTAAGCAAAGGGTTGATTTAGGGGGCTGCAACGCAGCCCCCTAGGCCCATCAGCCGGTAATCATCGGCAGGTTCAACCCCTGCTCTTTGGCGCAATCGATCGCAATCTGGTAACCGGCATCGGCATGGCGCATCACCCCGGTGGCCGGGTCGTTGGTCAGCACCCGGGCAATACGGGCAGCCGCTTCGTCGGTACCGTCGCAGACGATCACCACACCCGAATGCTGCGAGAAGCCCATGCCCACGCCGCCACCGTGGTGCAGCGACACCCAGGTCGCACCACCGGCAGTGTTCAGCAGCGCGTTGAGCAGCGGCCAGTCGGACACGGCATCAGAGCCATCCTGCATGGCTTCGGTTTCACGGTTGGGGCTGGCCACGGAGCCCGAGTCGAGGTGGTCACGGCCGATCACCACGGGCGCCGACAGCTCGCCGCTGCGCACCATTTCGTTGAACGCCAGGCCCAGCTTGGCGCGCAGGCCCAGGCCAACCCAGCAGATACGCGCCGGCAGGCCCTGGAAGGCGATGCGCTCGCGGGCCATGTCCAGCCAGCGGTGCAGGTGGGCGTCGTCCGGGATCAGTTCCTTGACCTTGGCATCGGTCTTGTAGATGTCTTCGGCATCGCCCGACAGCGCAGCCCAACGGAACGGGCCGACACCCCGGCAGAACAGTGGGCGGATATAGGCCGGTACGAAGCCTGGGAAGTCGAAGGCGTTGCTCACGCCCTCTTCCTGGGCCATCTGGCGGATGTTGTTGCCGTAGTCGAAGGTCGGCACGCCGGCTTTCTGGAAGTCGAGCATGGCTTGCACGTGCACGGCCATCGACTGTTTGGCGGCCTTGACCACGGCAGCCGGGTCGGTCTTGGCGCGGTCGCGGTACTGCGCCCAGGTCCAGCCGATCGGCAGGTAGCCGTTGAGCGGGTCGTGGGCGCTGGTCTGGTCAGTGACCATGTCCGGGCGCACGCCACGCTTGACCAGCTCCGGCAGAATTTCAGCGGCGTTGCCATGCAGGGCGATGGAGACGGCCTTGCCTTCGGCTGTGTATTTGGCGATGCGCGCCAGGGCGTCGTCCAGGTCGCTGGCCTGCTCGTCGACGTAGCGGGTACGCAGGCGGAAGTCGATGCTGGTCTGCTGGCATTCGATGTTCAGCGAGCAAGCGCCGGCCAGGGTCGCGGCCAGTGGCTGGGCGCCGCCCATGCCGCCCAGGCCTGCGGTGAGCACCCAGCGGCCCTTGAGGTTGCCGCCGTAGTGCTGGCGACCGGCCTCGACGAAGGTTTCATAGGTGCCCTGCACGATGCCCTGGCTGCCGATGTAGATCCAGCTGCCGGCGGTCATCTGGCCGTACATGGCCAGGCCCTTGGCGTCCAGTTCGTTGAAGTGCTCCCAGTTGGCCCAGTGCGGTACCAGGTTGGAGTTGGCGATCAGCACGCGCGGGGCGTCGCGGTGGGTCTTGAACACGCCGACCGGCTTGCCCGACTGCACCAGCAGGGTTTCGTCGTCGTTCAGTGCCTTGAGGCTGGAGACGATCTTGTCGTAGCACTCCCAGTTGCGCGCGGCGCGGCCGATGCCGCCGTACACCACCAGCTCCTTGGGGTTCTCGGCCACTTCCGGGTCGAGGTTGTTCATCAGCATGCGCAGCGGCGCTTCGGTCAGCCAGCTCTTGGCGTTCAACTGGGTGCCACGCGGGGCGCGGATCTCGACGTCACGGAAGGTGTTGTGCTTGTTGTCAGTCACGAAAATGCTCCTTGAGCGATCTAGGCAAACCCGGCGAGATCGGCGGGCCAATGAGGCTGTGCGTACCGTGCGCACGGGACGGCCTATCCACTATTGCGCACTTAGCTTTACTTGTACATACAAGCATATGCAATTGAATTGCCAAGTTGCCTGGGAAGCTTTTCCGAGCAGGCTGATGGATAGCCGACAGGCCTTGTGATTCAAGGCCCGGGCTGGAAGATGAAAAATTGCGCAGAGGTTGGAGCGAAGGATTTTGCGGAAGATGGCATTGCGCCGTTTTGGGGCATTCGGTAACAAGGCGCGCTGAGAGTGGGCGTTACCAGGTAACCGCTAGGCGTGAGTGCTTGCCGTCAGTTCAATGATGCAGCAGCGCCCGGACACCGCGACTTCCAGCAGCCCGACGTTACCGCTCAGTTGCAGGCAGTCATACAGTTCCAGCGCCGACTCGCCCTGCCCTTCGACCACTACGGCCACGTCGGCCTCGCCACTGAACACCAGCAACGTCTGCGCCGAACTGAACAACCGCGTAGCACCTTCGAACCACTGCAACCGCGCCTTGTAGCGACTCGGTGCATAGATCAGGTTGAAGTCGCGGATCGCCCCGCCCAGCAGGGTACAGGCGACCTGGCTTTCGCCACTGAAGGCAAACGCATCGAACGGCAGCAGGGCGCGGGTCTCGTGCCCATCCACCGACAGGCGCATGCCATCGCCCTGCAACACGCTGATGACCCGCTGATAACCGGTGAAACTGGAGAATCCACCCGACGCCTCGATATCGGCGATCGAAAGGCGCCAGCCGAACCCGTCCAGGCCCTCGCCAGCATCGCGGGTGATTTCCTCGGTGGAACCACCGCCGTTCTTCCAGGGCATGCGCGGGTAGTCCCGGGCACGCAATACACGCAGCTGGCTCATTTACCGAAGCGTCCTTCCAGGCGGTGGCGGGAGCCGGGGTGGATCAGACGCGCGGCGGTCACCGGCTGGCGGCCGGACCAGGTGCGGCGGCGAATCAGCAGGCAGGGCTCGCTGCGCTCGATCTGCAACAGGCGGCATTCGTCGGCGTCGGCCAGGATCGCCTCGACCACGTGCTCGCCCTCGGTCAGCGGCGCAACCTGGGACAGGTAGGCGTAAGGGGTCTGGCGGGTGAAGTCCTGCTTGAGGTAGTCCGGGGCAATGGCAGCGTTGACGAAGCGGTCTTCGATCTGCACCGGCACGCCGTTCTCGTAGTGCACGATCAGCGAGTGGAACACCCGCTGGCCTTCGCGCATGTCCAGGGCCAGGGCGCGCTCGGAGCCGGCCGCTTCCTCGGCCAGGATCATCACCTTGCAGCTATGCTGGTGGCCACGGGCAGCGATTTCGTCGGCGATGTTGTTGACCTCGAACAGCGCCGAGCGGGTCTTGGGCTCGGCGACGAAGGTGCCGACGCCCTGCATGCGCACCAGCAAGCCCTCGGCGGTCAGCTCGCGCAGGGCGCGGTTGATGGTCATGCGGCTGAAGCCCAACTGGCTGACCAGCTCGCTTTCCGAGGGCACGCGATGATGCGGCGGCCAGCTGCCGTTTTCGATCTGCTGGACGATCATCTGCTTGACCCGGGCATACAGCGGCGCCGGCCCTTCGCCCATCTGGGCAACCAGCGCGGAGACGGGAGTTGTCGGCACGGCGGTGCATCCTTGTGCAATAGATTGACGGTAGCTTGCCGGAGTTTACCCGGCAGGCAAACGTCTGTATATGTATATACAAATTACAGAACAGGGTTTCCCCAGTGATGTCCGCCTATTTCGCCGAACGCGCCCTGCTGCCCTGTGGCTGGGCCAACAACGTCCGCCTCGAAGTCGCAGCCGACGGGACGCTGGCCAAGGTCGATGCCAATGCCAGCGCCGACGGCGCCGAGCGCTTGGCGGGGCCATTGCTGCCGGGCATGCCCAACCTGCATTCGCATGCCTTCCAGCGGGCGATGGCGGGCCTGGCCGAAGTGGCAGGCAACCCCAACGACAGCTTCTGGACCTGGCGCGACCTGATGTACCGCCTGGTCGGGCGCATCACCCCGGAACAGCTGCAAGTGATCGCCCGCCAGCTGTACATCGAGATGCTCAAAGCTGGCTACACCTCGGTGGCCGAATTCCACTACGTGCACCACGACCGCGACGGCCAGGCCTATGCCGACCCCACCGAGCTGTCACGGCGCATCAGTGCGGCGGCCAGCGCCAGCGGTATCGGCCTGACTCTACTGCCGGTGCTGTACAGCCACTCGGGCTTCGGCGGCCAGGCGCCCAACGATGGCCAGCGCCGATTCATCAACAGCACCGAGCACTACCTGCACCTGCAACAGCAGTTGGCGCCCGTGCTCGCCGCGCAACCCGCGCAGCGCCTGGGGCTGTGCTTCCACTCGCTGCGCGCGGTCACTCCGACGCAGATCGATGAAGTGCTCAAGGCCGGTGACGCGCAGTGCCCGGTGCATATCCACATTGCCGAGCAGCAGAAGGAAGTCGATGACTGCCTGGCCTGGAGCGGCCGTCGCCCGTTGCAGTGGCTGTACGACAACGTGGCGGTGGATGAGCGCTGGTGCCTGGTCCACGCCACCCACGCCGAAGCCGACGAAGTCCGCGCCATGGCCCGCAGCGGCGCGGTCGCCGGGCTGTGCCTGACCACCGAGGCAAACCTGGGCGATGGGATTTTCCCGGCGGTGGACTTCCTCGCCCAGGGCGGGCGCATGGGCATTGGCTCGGACAGCCATGTGTCGCTGAGCGTGGTCGAGGAGCTGCGTTGGCTGGAATATGGCCAGCGCCTGCGTGACCAGCGCCGCAACCGCTTGTACGGCAGCGACCAGCCGATGGTCGGGCGCACCTTGTACGACGCAGCCCTGGCCGGCGGCGCCCAGGCGTTGGGGCAGCCGATCGGCGAACTGGCGGTGGGCAAGCGTGCCGATTGGCTGGTGCTGGATGGGCAGGACCCATACCTGGCCGTCGCCAGCGGCGATGCGATTCTCAACCGCTGGCTGTTCGCTGGGGGGGATCGACAGGTGCGCGATGTGATGGTCAACGGGCAGTGGGCAGTGCGCCAGGGGCGACATGGGCAGGAAGAGGACATTGCCCGGGCGTTCGTGGAGGTCTTGAGAACGCTGCTGGATTGAAAAACCGTGGGGCCGCTGTTGCGGCCCCATCGGTTTCAATGCCGGGCGACGATGTCCTTGTCAGACACCCGCCAGATCAAGCGATTGGTGTCATACCCCTGCTGGCGCGCCTTCGACAGCAGGTTCTCCCGCTCCCAGGCCGGCAGGCTCGGCGTGCGCGACAGGATCCACAGGTACTTGCGGTTGGGGCTGCCGACGACCGCCGTGCGGTAGCGCTCGTCCACGTAGAGCACCCAGTAAGGCGCCTTCGCTACACCCGGCACCAGGCGGGTGAACCAGTTGTCGAACTGCACCCACAGCTTGTCGGTTTGCCCCGCCTCCTGCGGCCAGGCGCTGCCTTCGGCACGCAGCCACTCGTCATCCAGGGTACGACAGCGGTTCAGCACACCCAACGTGCCATCGGGCCGCACGTTGTAGTGCGCCTCGGACTGCGCGCAATCACGCTGGAAATACATCGGCAGGCGTGCCAGCTCGTACCATTTGCCCTGGTATTTCTTGAGGTCGACGCTCCCTACGGTCTTGGGCGCCAGCGGGTCGGTCGCGGAGCTGGCACAACCACCCAGCAGCAGCGCGGCACACAGCGCCAGCAACAGGTGCAAACGGCTCATTTGAGGCCCTGCCCCGAGTACATCAACACCTTGTCGGCGGCGTACTGCACGCTGATGAAGCTCTGCTCGTCCCCCCAGGTGCAGCTGCTCATGCCCAGCGCGCCGGAACACTCCTTGGGCGTACCCAGCAATAGCTCGACTTCGGCCTTGTTCATGCCGGCCTTGAGCTTGGAATAGTTTTCCTGGTTGACCTTGCTGCACGCGGCCAGGGCAACGCACAGGGACAAGAGGGCGAGGTTACGCAACGACATGGGGGTACTCCTGACGGTGGACACTCAGGCGAGACACCTGAAGACAGCTTAGAAGGAAAAATGCCTCCCCGGTTCCCTGCCCAAAGCCCTTTGTTTTCTTAGCCGTTGGTCGGCTGCCGCAGCGGTGATTAATGTTTTAGTCATAGCTGACGACACAAAATGCAGCGGTGTAGCTATTCGCCACACCACCCTTCCGAGATGCTTTGCGCAGACCTTGTAAAAATGACCAAGAACCTCAAGTTCAGCCACAAGATCCTGGTGGCCGCCGCACTGGTGGTGGCCGTTGCCTTTACCTGCTTCGTGCTGTTCAACGACTACCGACAACGGCAGTCGCTGCGTGCCGACACCGAGAACAACCTGCAGGCACTGGGTAGCCTGACAGCCGGCAACATCCACAACTGGCTGCAAAGCCGCATCCAATTGCTGGAGTCGTTTGCCCAGCAGGTGGCGGTGGACGGGCCAGAGAAAGACAGCCTGGCCCGCAGCCTGGCGCTGCCGGTGTACGGCAGCAACTTCCAGCTCACCTACTTCGGCGGCAAGGACGGGCACATGACCTCGGTGCCGGTGGGCAGCCGCGCCGCCGACTACGACCCACGCGCACGTGGCTGGTACAAGGCCGCAGAAGCCGCCAACCAGACCATCATCACCGAGCCCTACATCTCGGTCTCGGCGAAAAAGCTGGTAGTGACCCTGGCCACCCCCGTGCGCCAAGCCGGCCAACTGATCGGCGTGGCCGGTGTGGACACCGACCTGCAAACCATCAGCGACCTGATCAATACCCTGAACTTCGAGGGTCACGGCCATGCCTTCATCGTCAGCGGCGATGGCAAGGTGCTGATCCACCCGAAAGGCGAGCTGGCACTCAAGCCCCTGGCCGAGGTCTACCCCGGCAACACCCCGCGCGTCGGCAAGGGTGTGTCGGAGGTCGAACTCGACGGGCGCAAGCAGTTCATCAGCTTCACCCGCGTCGAAGGCGTGCCTTCGGCTGACTGGTACGTGGCCCTGGTGCTCGACCAGGACGCGGCCTACGCCATGCTCGGCGAGCTGCGCACCTCGGCCATCGTGGCCACGATCATCGCCGTGCTGCTGATCACCGCCCTGCTGGGCTTGCTGATTCGCGTGCTGATGGAGCCGCTGCACGTGATGGGCCGCGCCATGCACGACATCGCCGAGGGCGAGGGCGACCTGACCCGCCGCCTGACCATCCACGGCCATGACGAGTTCGGCAGCCTGGGGCAGTCGTTCAACCGCTTCGTCGAGCGTATCCACGAGTCGATCCGCGAAGTAGCCTCGGCCACCGGCCAGGTGAATGCCGTGGCCAAACAGGTGGTCACCGCCTCCAACGCCTCGATCATCAATGCCGACCAGCAGTCCAGCCGCACCAGCAGCGTGGCTGCGGCGATCAACCAACTTGGTGCCGCCGCCCAGGAAATCGCCCAGAACGCCGCCCTCGCCTCGCAGCACTCCAGCGCGGCGCGCGACATGGCCGTGGAGGGCCAGCAGGTGGTCGGGCAGACCAGACACCTTCGTGGCCGGCTCGGCGATCTTCAACGCCCCCGACTACCAGGAAGTCATTGCCAAGATGCGTGCCGAGTTGGCCCAGGCCCGCCCATG
>NZ_JBNNVR010000045.1:0-39817 GCF_050280645.1 Pseudomonas sp. NPDC089554 | reverse complement strand
GGCAAGCCCGCTCCTACAGACTAGTGGGAATCTGTAGGAGCGGGCTTGCCCGCGAAGAGGCCAGCAGCGCCCCGGACCCATTCAGAAACCAATGAGCGCTCTAAGCCCACAAGCAAGCCGCTATTGTTCTCGATGCACCCATTTCAAGGATGAACGCCATGCACCATGCACACGCCAACCTGCTGCGCCGCGGCCGGTTTTCCGAGCCAGGGCGGCTCTACCTGATCACGACCATCACCCATCAACGCGAGCCGCTTTTTCAACACCTCATCAACGCCAGACACGTAGTACGACAGATGCGGCAGTCGGATTACGAATTCGCGTCACGCTCCTTGGCTTGGGTCGTCATGCCTGACCATGTGCACTGGCTGATTGAGTTGCAGCAGGTAACACTGGGTACGTTGATGCGCCGCTTCAAATCGCGCGTCGGTATTGCGCTGCGCAAAGCTGGAGTACCGCAGAAGCGCGTCTGGCAGCCAGGCTATCAAGACCGGGCCTTAAGGCGAGAAGAGGATGTGCGGCGTGTTGCTCGGTATATCGTTGCCAACCCTTTGCGGGCGGGGCTTGTAAGTAGCATCCGGGAGTATCCGCATTGGGATGCGGTTTGGCTTTGAATCGCTGGGGAGGCCTTCGCGGGCAAGCCCGCTCCTACAGGTATCGCATTGCGTCCAGCTACGACGCAATGCCTGTAGGAGCGAGCTTGCCCGCGAAGGGGGCCCTGATATGGCTCAGGCCGACGCAGCGGCCTGGGTAGTGCGCTTGAGCTGCGCCGACTGCACGTTCGCCGCAGCACCTTCCTCGATGGCCTGCTGGATCGCCTTGCGGCGACGCTCTTCGGCCTGGCGGGTGAAGTACCATACCAGGAAGGTCACCAGCGACACCGACAGCAGGATCAAGCTGGCCACGGCGTTGATCTCGGGCTTCACACCCAAACGCACGGCCGAGAACACTTCCATCGGCAAGGTGGTCGAGCCTGGGCCGGAAACGAAGCTGGCCAGTACCAGGTCGTCCAGCGACAGGGCGAACGACATCATGCCGCCCGCCGCCAGCGACGGCGCGATCATCGGGATGGTGATCAGGAAGAACACCTTCCACGGCCGGGCGCCCAGGTCCATGGCCGCCTCTTCGATAGACAGGTCCAGTTCACGCAGCCGTGCCGACACCACCACCGCCACATAGGCTGCACAGAAGGTGGTGTGGGCGATCCAGATGGTGATGATGCCGCGCTCCTGGGGCCAGCCGATCATCTGCGCCATGGCTACGAACAGCAGCAACAGCGACAGACCGGTGATCACCTCGGGCATTACCAGGGGCGCTGTGACCAGGCCGCCGAACAGCGTACGGCCCTTGAAGCGGGTCACCCGGGTCAGCACGAAGGCCGCCAGGGTGCCCAGCGCCACCGCCGCCACCGCCGTGTACAAGGCGATTTCCAGCGAGCGCATCACCGACCCCATCAGTTGCGAGTTGTCGAGCAGGCCGACGTACCACTTCACCGACCAACCGCCCCACACCGTCACCAGCTTCGAGGCGTTGAACGAGTAGATCACCAGAATCAGCATCGGCAGGTAAATGAACAGCAAGCCGAGCACCAGCATCAGCTTGGAGAAACTGAAGCGTTTCATGCGCGGCCCTCCATTTCTTTGGCCTGGCTGCGGTTGAACAGCAGGATGGGCACGATCAGGATCGCCAGCATCACCACCGCCAAGGCGGATGCCACCGGCCAGTCACGGTTGTTGAAGAACTCCTGCCACAACACCTTGCCGATCATCAGGGTTTCCGGGCCGCCGAGCAGCTCGGGAATGACGAACTCGCCCACCACCGGGATGAACACCAGCATGCAGCCGGCGATGATGCCGTTCTTCGACAGCGGCACGGTGATTTTCCAGAAGCTGTTGAAGGTGCTCGAGCCCAGGTCGCTCGCGGCTTCCAGCAGGCTCTGGTCGTGCTTCACCAGGTTCGCGTACAGCGGCAGGATCATGAATGGCAGGTACGAATAGACCACGCCGATGTACACCGCCAGGTTGGTGTTGAGGATCTGCAACGGCTGGTCGATCAGCCCCAGCCACAGCAGGAAACTGTTGAGCAGGCCGTTGTTGCTGAGGATGCCCATCCAGGCGTAGACGCGAATCAGGATCGCGGTCCAGGTCGGCATCATGATCAGCAGCAGCAGGACGGTCTGGATGTCCTTGCGGGCGTTGGCGATGGCGTAGGCCATCGGGTAGCCGATCAACAGGCACAGCAGGGTGCTGAAGAACGCGACCTTCAACGAGCCCAGGTAGGCCGAGAGGTACAGTTCGTCCTCGGTCAGCAGGCCGTAGTTGGCCAGGTTCAGCACCAACTCGATCTTGCCCTCGACATAGCTGTAGATGTCGGTGTACGGCGGAATCGCCACGTCGGCTTCGGCGAAGCTGATCTTCAGAACGATGAAGAACGGCAGCATGAAGAACAGGAACAGCCAGATGAACGGCACGCCGATGACCAGGTGCCGCCCCTCGGGGGTGATGCGCTGGAGGGCTCGCTTGAGCTTTCGAGGTTTCATGAGCGCAGTACCACGCCGCTGTCGTCTTCCCACCATACGTACACTTCGTCACCCCAGGTCGGGCGGGTGCCCTGGCGCTCGGTGTTGGCGACGAACGACTGGACCAGCTTGCCGCACGGCAACTCGACGTAGAACACCGAGTGCCCGCCCAGGTAGGCGATGTCGTGGACCTTGCCGCGCGACCAGTTGTGCTCGAACTCAGGCTGCTTGGTGGTGACCAGCAGCTTCTCCGGGCGCAGGGCGTAGGTGATGTGCTTGTCTTCCACCGAGGTGGTCACGCCATGGCCGACGTAGATCTTGCGCTCGAGCTCCGGCGAGGCGATCAGCGCATGGCCTTCGGCGTCGTCGACCACTTCACCTTCGAACAGGTTGACGCTGCCGATGAACTCGCACACCAGGCGGCTGGTGGGGGTCTCGTAGACGTCGATGGGGCTGCCGATCTGGGCGATCCAGCCCAGGTGCATGATGGCGATGCGCTGGGCCATGGTCATGGCCTCTTCCTGGTCGTGGGTCACCATCACGCAGGTCACGCCGACCCGCTCGATGATCTCCACCAGCTCCAGTTGCATCTGCGAGCGCAGTTTCTTGTCCAGTGCGCCCATCGGCTCGTCGAGCAACAGCAACTTGGGGCGCTTGGCCAGGGAGCGGGCCAGGGCCACGCGCTGGCGCTGGCCGCCGGACAGCTGGTGCGGCTTGCGCTTGGCGTACTGGGTCATGTGTACCAGCTTGAGCATCTCGGCCACGCGGGCTTCGATCTCGGCCTTGGGCATCTTGTCCTGCTGCAGGCCGAAGGCGATGTTCTGCGCCACGGTCATGTGCGGGAACAGCGCGTAGGACTGGAACATCATGTTGATCGGCCGCTCGTAGGGCGGCATGTCGGTGATGTCGACACCGTCGAGGAAGATCCGCCCTTCGGTGGGGCGCTCGAAACCCGCCAGCATGCGCAGCAAGGTGGATTTACCCGAGCCGGAACCGCCGAGCAGGGCGAAGATCTCGCCCTTGCGGATTTCCAGGGACACATCGTCCACGGCGACCGTTTCGTCGAACTTCTTCGTGACCCGGTCGATCTTGACCAGCACCTGCTTGGGTTGCTGGTCACCCTCGAGGGCTTTTTTATAGGCACCGGAGGCAACTGCCATGAGTGAAACTCCCAACAAGATTTTTTGTGCCCGCGCGGCGTGTTCTGCCGGTGCCGCGGCGGGCCTGGATAATTACTTGCCCGACTTGACCTTGGTCCAGCTGCGGGTCATCAGACGTTGCACCTTGGGCGGCAACTCTGAGTTGACGAACATCTTGTCCAGCACTTCCTGCGGTGGGTAAACCGCGGCGTCAGTTCTCACAGCCTGGTCCATCAGGTCGCCAGCCTTGGGGTTGGGGTTGGCATAACCGACATAATCACTGACCTGGGCGATAACCTCAGGCTTCAGCAAATAGTTGATGAAGGCATGGGCCTCTTTCACGTTCTTGGCATCTTTGGGAATGGCCAGTACGTCGAACCAGAGGTTGCCGCCTTCCTTGGGAATCGCGTAGGCCAGGTTCACGCCCTTGCCGGCTTCTCCGGCGCGGGCCTTGGCCTGGAACACATCGCCGGAGAAACCTGCCGCGACGCAGATGTCGCCGTTGGCAAGGTCCGTGATGTATTTCGAGGAATGGAAGTAGGTCACGTACGGACGCACCGCCAGGAGTTTCTCCTCGGCCTTCTTGTAGTCCGCATCCTTGGTGCTGTTGGGGTCCAGCCCCATGTAGTTGAGCACCGCCGGGAGCATTTCGTCCGCCGAGTCGAGGAAGGCCACGCCGCAGCTGGCGAGCTTCTTCATGTTCTCGGGTTCGAACAGCACGGCCCAGGAGTCGATGCTGTCGACGCCCAGCACGGCCTTGACCTTGTCGACGTTGTAGCCGATGCCGTTGGTGCCCCACAGGTAGGGCACGGCGTACAGGTTGCCGGGGTCGTTCTTCTCGAGGCGCTTCATCAGCGCCGGGTCGAGGTTGGAATAGTTGGGCAGCAGGGCCTTGTCGAGCTTCTGGAACGCGCCCGCCTTGATCTGCTTGCCGAGGAAATGGTTGGACGGCACTACCACGTCATAGCCGGTGTTGCCGGCCAGCAGCTTGCCTTCCAGGGTTTCGTTGGAGTCGAAGACATCCTGCACCGGCTTGATGCCGGAGTCTTTCTCGAAGTCTGCGAGTGTGGTCGGGCCGATGTAGTCGGACCAGTTGTAGAAATGCACCGTGGGCGCCGCTTGGACGCTGGCTGCCAGCGTCAGACCCGCTCCAGCCATCAAGGCCTTGCGAAATACAGAAATAGACAAGTGGGTGGTCCTCACAATTCGTGCCTCCGGTGGCGGCTGGGTGCAGCCGTACACGCAAAACCGGCGCGCAACTTACCTGCGTCGCTACGATGTCGCAATCAGCAATTGTCGTTCCTGCCTCTGGGCCGGAAGGCCCGGCCCAGAGGGTCTGGCGACGGGCGCTTACTTGCCCGACTTGATCTTGGTCCAGCTGCGGGTGATCACGCGCTGAGCGGCCGCTTCAGGCGCGGCGATCGCGTACAGCTGCTTCTTCACGTCCGCTGGCGGGTAGATGCTTGGGTCGCTGGTGATTTCCTTCTCGACGAACTGGGTGGCCGCCTTGTTGCCGTTCGGGAAGCGCACGGCGTTGGTGATCTCGGCCATGATTTCCGGCTGCATCAGGAAGTCCATGAACTTGTAGGCGGCTTCCTTGTGCTCGGCGTCCTTCGGCATGGCGACCATGTCGTAGAAGGTACCGGCGCCTTCTTTCGGAATCACGTAGTCCAGCTTGACCTTGTCGCCGGCTTCGTGGGCGCGGGCCTTGGACTGCTCCAGGTCACCCGAGTAGCCCACGGCTACGCAGATGTTGCCGTTGGCCAGGTCGCCAATGTACTTGGAGGAGTGGAAGTAAGTGATCGAAGGACGGATCTTCAGGAACAGGTCCTCGGCCGCCTTCAGGTCTTCCTTGGTGGTGCTGTTGCTGGGCTTGCCCAGGTAGTGCAGCGCCGCTGGCAGCATTTCGGTCGGGGCATCGAGGAAGCTCACGCCGCAGCTCTTGAGCTTGGCGATGTTCTCGGGCTTGAACACCACGTCCCACGAGTCGATCTTGTCGATGCCCAGCGCGGCCTTGACCTTCTCCGGGTTGTAGCCGATGCCGATGGAGCCCCACATGTAGGGGAAGGCGTACTTGTTGCCCGGATCGCTCGCGTCACCCACGGCCTTGAGCAGGTCTTCGTCGAGGTTCTTCCAGTTCGGCAGCTTGGAGCGGTCCAGTTCCTGGTACACGCCCGCCTTGATCTGCTTGGCCAGGAAGTTGTTCGACGGCACCACGATGTCGTAGCCCGACTTACCGGCCAACAGCTTGGCTTCCAGGGTTTCGTTGCTGTCGAAGACGTCGTACTTGACCTTGATGCCGGTCTGCTTTTCGAACTTGGCCACGGTTTCCGGGGCGATGTAGTCCGACCAGTTGTAGACGTTCAGCACCTTGTCTTCAGCCTGAACAGCAGTGGCCATGGCACCCATGAGGGCGGCGGCCAGCAACGTCTTGCCCATTTTATTCATGCGTTAATGCTCCAGAATTTTTTTAGTAGCCATCTGTTCAGCAGCCAGGTCCCGCTGGGCGACTGAAACAGTCGCTAGTCTGGCAAGTTACACGGCGCTGTTTCAAGGAAACCGCTCCCTTGTAACGACTTAATGTCACTTCGCTAGCCTAGCAAAGGCTCATCGAATCGCTTCCAGCGTCAGGTCCAGGCACTTGCGGGCTTTTTCCACCAGCTCATCCACCTCTGCCGGGCTTATCACCAGCGGCGGCGCGATGATCATGGTGTCGCCCACCGCGCGCATGATCAGGCCGTTGTCGAAGCAGAAGTTGCGACACACCATGCCCACACCTTTGCCCTCGTAACGGCTGCGGGTCGCCTTGTCCTTGACCAGCTCGATCGCGCCGAGCATGCCCAGGCCGCGCACCTCCCCCACCAGCGGGTGGTCCTCAAGCTCGCGCAGTCGTTTTTGCAAGTACGGTGCCACCTCGAGGCGGGCGCGCTCGACAATTTTTTCGTCCCGCAGGATGCGCAGATTTTCCAGCCCCACCGCAGCGGCCACCGGGTGGCCGGAGTAGGTGAAGCCGTGGTTGAAGTCGCCGCCTTCGCCGAGCACCTTGGCCACCTTGTCCCGCACAATCACGCCGCCCATGGGGATGTAGCCGGAGGTCAGGCCCTTGGCGATGGTCATCAGGTCTGGCGTCAGCTCGTAGTAGTCGCAGCCGAACCACTGGCCGGTGCGCCCGAAGCCGCAGATCACCTCGTCGGCGACGAACAGGATGTCGTACCTGGCAAGGATCTCCTTGATCTTTGGCCAGTAGGTCTCAGGCGGGATAATGACCCCGCCCGCGCCCTGGATCGGCTCGGCGATGAAGGCCGCGACGTTATCCTCGCCTACCTCCAGAATCTTCTTCTCCAACTGCTCGGCCGCCCACACGCCGAAGGCATCCGGCGTCATGTCGCCGCCTTCGCCATACCAGTACGGCTGCGGGATGTGCACGATGCCCGGAATCGGCAGGCCGCCCTGCTCGTGCATGCCGCTCATGCCGCCCAGGCTGGCGCCTGCCACAGTGGAGCCGTGGTAGCCGTTGACCCGGCCAATGATCGTCTGCTTGTGCGGCTTGCCCTTGAGCGCCCAGTAGTGGCGAACCATGCGCAGCACGGTGTCGTTGCCTTCGGAGCCGGAGCCGGTGAAGAACACATGGCTCATGCCCTCGGGCGCAAGATCAGTGATCGCCTTGGCCAGCTCCAACGCTGGCGGGTGGGCGGTCTGGAAGAACAGGTTGTAGTAAGGTAGTTGGCGCATCTGCTTTTCAGCGGCCTGCACCAGTTCCTCGCGCCCATAACCCACTGCCACGCACCACAGGCCGGCCATGCCATCGAGGATCTTGTGACCCTCGCTGTCCCACAAATGCACGCCCTTGGCCTGGGTGATGATGCGCGGCCCCCTGGCCTTCAACTGCTTGTAGTCGCTGAAGGGTGCCAGGTGGTGCTCGCCGCTCAGGTGCTGCCATTCGCGGGTTTGTGGGTTGTTGACGCTCATCTGATCTGCGACTCCAGGGTCGATTACACGGCAAACAGCAGGAACTCACGCTCCCAGGAACTGATGACGCGCTTGAAGTTTTCATGTTCGGCACGCTTGGTGGCGACGTAGCCGGAGATGAATTTCTTGCCCAGGTACTGCTCCAGCGCCCGGCTGTTCTCCATGCGCTCCAGCGCGTCCTCGATGGTCAGCGGCAGGCGCAGGTTGCGCCGCTCATAGCCACGGCCCTGGACCGGGGCGCTGGCCTCGATGCCTTCGACCATGCCGATGTAGCCGCACAGCAGGCTGGCGGCGATGGCCAGGTAGGGGTTGGCATCGGCGCCCGGCAGGCGGTTCTCGACCCGGCGGTTCTGTGGGGTGGCATCCGGCACGCGCAGGCCAACTGTGCGGTTCTCCTCGCCCCATTCGACGTTCACCGGCGCCGAGGTGTCGGGCAGGAAGCGGCGGAACGAGTTGACGTTCGGCGCGAACAGCGGCAGCGCCTCGGGGATGAACTTCTGCAGGCCGCCGATGTGGTTGAGGAACAGCTCGCTCATGCTGCCGTCCGCGTTGGCGAAGATGTTCTTGCCGGTGGCCACGTCGATCACGCTCTGGTGCAGGTGCATGGCGCTGCCTGGCTCGCCGGTCATCGGCTTGGCCATGAAGGTGGCGGCCACGTTGTGCTTGAGCGCAGCCTCACGCATGGTGCGCTTGAACACCAGGATCTGGTCGGCCAGGTGCAGGGCATCGCCATGACGGAAGTTGATCTCCATCTGCGCCGTGCCGTCTTCGTGGATCAGCGTGTCGAGGTCCAGCTGCTGCAGTTCGCACCAGTCGTAGACGTCTTCGAACAGTGGGTCGAATTCGTTGGCCGCCTCGATGGAGAACGACTGCCGCCCGGTTTCCGGGCGGCCGGAGCGGCCCACCGGCGGTTGCAGCGGGAAGTCCGGGTCTTCGCTGCGCTTGGTCAGGTAGAACTCCATCTCTGGTGCGACGATCGGCTGCCAGCCTTTGTCGGCGTAGAGCTTGAGCACTTTCTTGAGCACGTTGCGCGGCGACAGCTCGACCGGGTTGCCCTTCTTGTCGTAGGTGTCGTGGATCACCTGGGCGGTCGGCTCGATGGCCCAGGGCACGAGGAACACGGCGTCCTGGTCGGGGCGGCAGATCATGTCGATATCGGCAGGGTCCAGCAGCTCGTAATAGATGTCGTCGTCGACATAGTCGCCGGTCACGGTCTGCAACAGCACGCTTTCGGGCAGGCGCATGCCCTTTTCGGCGATGAATTTGTTGGTGGGCGAGATCTTGCCGCGGGTGATGCCGGTCAGGTCGCTGATCAGGCATTCCACTTCGGTGATCTTGTGCTCTTTCAACCAATCGGTGAGCTGGTCGAGGTTGTTACTCATAAATACCTCAGGAGGTAAGGTGACCCGGTGCCTGGCACTCGGGCGCTACTGTCGCCTGGCGTCGCTCAAGGACGGCGCACGCGGCACCACGGTGCCTGCGACGGCCCGTGCCTTGATTCTGTATGGAGTATGTTGCTAAAGCAAAAACCCTCGTGCAGCACTGCCGCGGCGCCACGCGAAAAAGCGGCGTCCACGACGAAAGCAAAGGGCAGGAAGGAAGAAAAGCGTGCAGTAAACTGCTACGGGGCATGGGCTGGATGCGGCGCGCGTCAATTATTGCGGCCAGTTCACCCAG
Source organism: Pseudomonas sp. NPDC089554 (assembly GCF_050280645.1). Taxonomy (NCBI): domain Bacteria; kingdom Pseudomonadati; phylum Pseudomonadota; class Gammaproteobacteria; order Pseudomonadales; family Pseudomonadaceae; genus Pseudomonas; species Pseudomonas sp. NPDC089554. The sequence continues at coordinate 30,514 of NZ_JBNNVR010000045.1, read as the reverse complement.
GCGATGGGCCAGGTGCGCAAAGGCCGTGCGACGAGCGGTGAAAATACCTGACTGCGCGGCGCAGGCAGCGCTTTCAGGTCGCGGCAAGCGGACCATGTGACCCTCGTATTATTACTGTTATGGGTTGCGACCGAGCTTAGCGCCGTTCATTTTTTTACACAACACCTCCGTAAAAAATAAAAGACGCTTTGTCTGAGATAGCCCTTCAGCGTGAAAATAGCGGATAATGGCGCGCCCTGATATGCAGCAAATCCGCCGCATATGTGCCATTTCAGGGCATCATGGGGTTGGCTTGACATCACTATGTCTTTTCGATTGACTGGGCTTGCAAGCCCCCCTTGATTGATATTTTTAACAACAAAGGTGTTGCATCATGTCGGTACCCCCGCGTGCCGTTCAGCTTAACGAAGCGAACGCGTTCCTTAAGGAACATCCTGAGGTTCTCTACGTTGACCTTCTGATTGCAGATATGAATGGTGTGGTGCGTGGCAAGCGCATCGAGCGCACCAGCCTCCACAAGGTTTACGAGAAAGGCATCAACCTGCCTGCCTCCCTCTTCGCCCTGGATATCAACGGCTCCACCGTCGAAAGCACCGGCCTTGGCCTGGACATCGGCGACGCCGACCGCATCTGCTACCCCATCCCTGGCACCCTTTCCAACGAACCCTGGCAGAAGCGCCCTACCGCGCAGCTGCTGATGACCATGCACGAACTGGAAGGCGAGCCGTTCTTCGCCGACCCGCGCGAAGTGCTGCGCCAAGTGGTGAGCAAGTTCACCGACATGGGCCTGACCATCTGCGCCGCGTTCGAGCTGGAGTTCTACCTGATCGACCAGGAGAACGTGAACGGCCGCCCGCAGCCGCCTCGTTCGCCGATTTCCGGCAAACGCCCGCAGTCGACCCAGGTGTACCTGATCGACGACCTCGACGAATACGCCGACTGCCTGCAGGACATTCTCGAAGGCGCCAAGGAGCAGGGCATTCCTGCCGACGCCATCGTCAAGGAAAGCGCCCCGGCGCAGTTCGAAGTGAACCTGCACCACGTGGCCGACCCGCTGAAGGCCTGCGACTACGCGGTACTGCTCAAGCGCCTGATCAAGAACATCGCCTACGACCATGAAATGGACACCACCTTCATGGCCAAGCCCTACCCGGGCCAGGCGGGCAACGGCCTGCACGTACATATTTCGGTGCTGGACAAAGATGGCAACAACATCTTCACCAGTGAGGATCCCGAGCAGAACGCCGCGCTTCGTCACGCAGTCGGCGGTGTGCTCGAGACCCTGCCAGCATCCATGGCGTTCCTCTGCCCGAACGTGAACTCGTACCGCCGCTTCGGCGCCCAGTTCTACGTGCCGAACGCGCCGAGCTGGGGCCTGGACAACCGCACCGTGGCCCTGCGCGTGCCGACCGGCGCCCCGGATGCCGTGCGCATCGAGCACCGCGTCGCCGGCGCCGACGCCAACCCGTACCTGATGATGGCCGCCGTGCTGGCCGGCGTGCACCATGGCCTGACCAACAAGGTCGACCCTGGCACGCCGATCGAGGGCAACTCGTACGAGCAGCTGGAGCAGAGCCTGCCGAACAACCTGCGCGATGCCCTGCGCGAGCTGGACGACAGCGAGATCCTCAACAAGTACATCGACCCCAAGTACATCGACATCTTCGTCGCGTGCAAGGAAAGCGAGCTGGAGGAGTTCGAACACTCCATCTCCGACCTCGAGTACAACTGGTACCTGCACACCGTGTAAACGAAAACGCCGCCCACTGGGGCGGCGTTTTTCATTAGGTACCGTGTTGGCCCTACAACGACTTCTCGAAGATCTTCGAATTGCGCTGGTAGTTGTACAACGAGGCCCGCGCCGCCGGCAGCCGCTCCACGCCACTGGGTTCGAAGCCCCGCTCGCGGAACCAGTGCGCGGTGCGCGTGGTAAGCACGAACAAGGTCTTGAAGCCCAATATGCGCGCCCGCGCCTCGATGCGCTCGAGCAACTCGTCGCCACGCCCGCCATGCCGGTATTCCGGGTTCACCGCCAGACACGCCAGTTCACCCGCCTCGGAATCGGCAATCGGGTAAAGCGCGGCGCAAGCGATGATCATGCCCTCGCGCTCCACCACGCTGAACTGCTCGATCTCACGCTCCAGCACCTCACGCGAACGACGTACCAGGATGCCCTGCTCTTCCAGCGGGCTGATCAGCTCCAGCAGGCCGCCGACATCCTCGATGGTCGCCTCGCGCACCACCTCGAACTGCTCCTGGGACACCAGCGTGCCGCCACCGCCACGGGTGAACAGCTCGGTCAGCAGCGCGCCATCTTCGGCATAGCTGACGATATGGCTACGCGCCACGCCGCCCTTGCACGCCTCGGCCGCAGCATCGAGCAGCTCGCCCTGATAGTCGCTGCCCAGGCGCTGCAAATGCGCCGGCACCTGCTGTGGGCGCAGCTCGCGCACCAGCTTGCCTTGCGCATCCAGCAGCCCCGGCTCGGCGCCGAACAGCAGCAGCTTGTCGGCCGCCAGGTCGATGGCCGCGCGGGTGGCCACGTCTTCGCAGGCCAGGTTGAAGATTTCACCGGTGGGCGAATAACCCAGGGGCGAGAGCAGCACGATGGAACGCTCGTCGAGCAGGCGGTTGATGCCCTTGCGGTCGACCCGGCGCACCTCGCCGGTGTGGTGGTAGTCCACCCCTTCCAGCACACCAATCGGCCGTGCGGTGACCAGGTTGCCCGAGGCCACCCGCAGGCGCGAGCCCTGCATCGGCGAAGCGGCCATGTCCATCGACAGGCGCGCCTCGATGGCCAGGCGCAAGGCGCCCACTGCATCGATCACGCAGTCGAGGGTGGCGGCGTCGGTGATGCGCATGCCGTGGTGGTAGTGCGGGGTCAGGCCACGAGCGGCCAGGCGGCTTTCGATCTGCGGGCGCGAACCATGCACAAGCACCAGGCGCACGCCGAGGCTGTGCAGCAACACCAGGTCGTGGACGATGTTGCCGAAGTTGGGGTGCTCCACCCCGTCGCCCGGCAGCATGACCACGAAAGTGCAGTCGCGGTGGGCGTTGATGTAGGGAGAAGCATGACGCAGCCAGTTGACGTAATCGGGCATGACAGGGCCTGTGGATAAGTGATCGAGAACGGTGAAGGCGCACAACGTTCGAAAGTCATCGTCGGAACAGGCTTGCGGTCACGCGCGCTCTCCTCTTAGGCAGGAACGAATCAGGTCAGTGGACGTTTAAACCAGGCAATAGTGCCGGATCATGTCACGCAATAGACGCACGGTAGGCTCGATTCGTGACATTTCAAGGTATTCGCCCGGCTGGTGGGCGCAGCTGATGTCGCCAGGGCCGAGCACGATGGTCTGGCAGCCGAGCTGCTGAAGATACGGCGCCTCGGTGCCGAAGGCCACAGCTTCCGCGCGATGGCCGGTGAGGCGCTCGGCCAATTGCACCAGCTCGGCGTCGGCGCTTTGCTCGAAAGGCGGCACCTCGGGGAACAGCGGGGCGTAGTCGATACGCACATCGTGACGCTCGGCCAGGGGCACCAGCTTCTCGCGGATCGCCGCACGCAGCTGCTCCGGGTCCATGCCCGGCAGAGGACGCAGGTCGAACTCCATGGCGCACTGGCCGCAGATGCGGTTGGGGTTGTCGCCACCGTGGATGCAGCCAAAGTTCATGGTTGGCGTGGGCACCGTGAACTGCGGGTTGGAGTAGGTTTTCTGCCATTGCTGACGCAGGCCCATCAGCTCGCCCATCACGGCATGCATGGCTTCCATGGCGCTGCGGCCCAGGCTTGGGTCCGACGAATGGCCACTGCGCCCGAGGATCTCGATGCGCTCCATGAGAATGCCCTTGTGCATGCGGATCGGCTTCAGCCCGGTGGGCTCACCGATCACCGCCGCCCGTCCCAGCGGCGCGCCGGCCTCGGCCAGTGCACGGGCGCCAGACATCGAGCTTTCCTCGTCGCAGGTGGCAAGGATCAGCAGCGGTTGCTTGAAGTCATGCTCCAGCAGCGGCAGCACCGCTTCGATCACCAACGCGAAGAAGCCCTTCATGTCGCAACTGCCCAGGCCCACCCAGCGGCCATCGACCTCGGTGAGTTTCAGCGGGTCGCTTTTCCACAGCTGCGGGTCGTAGGGCACGGTGTCGCTGTGCCCGGCCAACACCAGCCCGCCCGGGCCGGTGCCACGGCTGGCGAGCAGGTTGAACTTGCCCGGCGTGACCTGCTGGATTTCGCAGTGAAAGCCCAGGTCTCCCAGCCAACCGGCCAGCAGGTCGATGACCGGGCGGTTGGACTGGTCGAGCGCAGCCTGGGTACAGCTGACCGACGGGGAAGCGATCAGGGCGGCGAACTGGTCTTTCAGCGACGGCAACGGCATGCGCAAATTCCTTCGAGGGCGTCGGACCATCATAACCACGCAGCAACATCCTGCGGCAACCATTCACAGGTTTAGCCTACGAAGAACCCGGCACAAGCCTACAGTCATGTAGACTGCCACCCACAAGATGCCCTCCTTCGAGCCCGCGATGCACAAAGAAACCGAACTCAAACTCCGCGCCAGCCGCGAGACCCTTGCCGCCCTGCGCGAGCACCCCCTGCTGAAGAAGCGCAACAAGTCCGGCTGGCAGACCCGCGAACTGCTCAACCAGTACTTCGACACCCCCGCCCGCGACCTGGCCGCCGCCCGTGTCGCCCTGCGCCTGCGGCGCGACGGCGAGGTCATCATCCAGACCCTCAAGTGCCGTGGCCAGAGCGTCGCCGGTTTATCCGAGCGCAACGAATACGAGTGGTACCTGGACAAGGTCAAGCTGGACCTGAAGAAGCTCGACGCCAGCTGCTGGCCCGAGCAATTGGCCGAGCTGGACAAGAAGGCCATCAAGCCATTGTTCACCACTGACTTCACCCGCGAGTACGCCGAGATTTCCTGGGGCCGCGGCAAGGCCAAGGTGGTCATCGAAGCGGCCCTGGACCAAGGCTTCGTGATCGCTGGCAAGCGCAAGGAGCCCATCTGCGAGCTGGAGCTTGAGCTGCGCGAAGGCGCGCCCAAAGCGCTGCTGGAACTGGCCGCCGAACTGGCCGCCAGCCTGCCGCTGATGCCGTGTGACATCAGCAAGGCCGAACGCGGCTACCGCTTGCTGGAGCCAGACAGCTACGAGTTGAGCCTGCCCAGTACCGAACTCGACGCCGAAACCCCATTGGACGACGCCTACACCGCCCTGGCCTGGCAACTGCTGGGCAGCAGCCAGCGCCTGGCCGAGCAGTATCGCCACAGTGGCCACTGGCGCCTGCTGCAGGACTGGGTCGAGTGCCTGGCCGAACTGCGCGCCCTCACCAGCAGCCTGGGCCAGGCCGCGCCACGCGCCACCACCCGTGACCTGCGCAGCCGCCTCGATGCCCTGCTGGAAGACTGGCGCCCGCTGGTGCAAGCCGGCAACGACGACGAAGACATCCGCCGCGCCGCCCCCGAGCAGTTCGCCGAAGAGCTGGAAGACACCCGCTGGGGCCAGTTCTCGCTGGAAACCTCGCGCTGGCTGCTGGCCCGCGCCTGGACCGTGGAACGCAAAGGCCGTGGCGAGCGCCAGGGCAAGGCGCAACTGGCCAGCTGGCTGGGGCACCTGCTGGGCGAGGAAGGCCGCGCGCTGAAGCTGGCGCTGTACGTGCAACGCCCGGAAGACCTGGCCGAACAGCTGCCGCGTATCGAGCAACTGCTCACCTGGCTGCACCACGCCCGCCAGGTGCTGGATGCGCCGCAGATGGACCGCCTGTACGGCGACCTGAAGAAGCTCCACGCCCTGGCCGAGCAGCCGATTTCCGACGAACTGCTGGAAGAGCGCATCGAACAGGCCCGCGCGGTAGACCAGAGCCGCGGCTGGAAGCACCTGCTCAAGGGCTGACCCCCCTGGGGCCACTCTGCGGCCCCAATACCCTCGTCAGCCCAGCGGCAAGCTGGTGGTGGACTTGATCTCGGACAACGCGACGATCGAGTTCACCTCCTGTATGCCCGGCACGTTCGACAGCTTTTCGAAGAAGAAGCGTTCGTACGCCTCGATATCTGACGTGACGATCCGCAGCAGGAAGTCCACCGACCCCATCAGCACGTAGCACTCCAGCACTTCTGGGAAGCCGCGAATCGCCTCGGTGAACTCGGTGAAGTTGGAACGCCCATGGGCGTTGAGCTTGACCTCGGCGAAGATCTGCGTGTTCAGCCCGACCTTCTTGCGGTCCAGCAGGGTCACCTGGCCGCGGATAACCCCCTCCTCCTTCAAGCGCTGGATACGCCGCCAACAGGGCGACTGCGAGAGGCCGACGCGCTCGGCGACCTGCGCGCTGGAAAGCGAGGCATCCTCCTGCAGCAACTCCAGGATGCGCCGATCATAGGCGTCCAATTCACCCAGCATGAATAATTTCCTATCTACTTAAATTAAGAATTGATCAATTCGAAAACATAGGGATTCTCTCGAATCATAGCGAAGAAATACCCCGATAGACCTGCAAGAATTTCTCCTGACATCACAGGAGGCCCCATGGACACTCTCACCTCGCACCGCCCCGACACCTGGGCCGCCAACACCCCTCACGCCAGCGTGTGCTATCGCCTGCAAGCCGAAGCCGAGCCCGATGCCCTGTGCCGCGTGCTCAACCTGTTCGCCCTGCAATTTCTCACTCCGCACAGCGTGCAGGTCAGCCAGCACGGCGACCTGCTGCACGTCGAAATCGGCATCGCTGCCCTGAGCTGGCACCGCGCGCAGGTGATCGCCCAGAAAATGCGTAACCTGGTGTGTGTCGCTGAAGTCCAGCTGGAGGCTGCACCCAGTCGCCTCGAGCTGGCGTTCGGCTGAGCCTCCCAGCCTTGCGAAAAACGCCGTAACCGCTTGCCTTGGATGCACTTCCCAGCGGCGTCTAGCCTTGCTTGGCACCTTCCCTACCGGCACGGACGCCGCCATGCTCACAGACGAATACCACGCGCTCGACCTACGCCGCGTACTCGACACCTTGCTCGCCGAACGGCGCCTGCATGCCGCTGACGCATTCGTGGCACTGGAGCGCGCACAACAGCAGCCCGGCGGCCACCCGCTGGAAACCCTCGCCAGCCTTGAGCTGCCGGATCGTAAACAGCCTGGTGCGCAACTCGACCTCGATACCCTGTGCCAGTGGCTGGCGGACAAGGCCGGCCAGCCGTACCTGCGCATCGAGCCTCTGCAAGTCGACCTGGTGCGAACCGGCGGGTTGATCTCCCCTGGGTTCGCCGAGCGCCATGGCATTCTCGCCGTCGCCTCGGACGACACCGGGGTTACCGTGGCCAGCGCCCAACCCTTCCAGCGTGACTGGGAAGCCGACCTCGCCCAGAGCCTGGCGCGCCCCGTGCTTCGCGTGTTGGCCAACCCCGTACTGATCCGCCAACTGACCGCAACCTGCCTGCGCCTGTCTCACTCGGTGCAGGGCGCCCATGCGCAGCAGCGGGCCAGCCTCGGCGACCTGGAACAATTGCTCGAACAGGGCGCACGCAGCCCCGCCAGCGACAGCCAGGATGAACACATCGCGCACATCGTCGACTGGTTGTTGCAGTACGCCATCGAGCAACGCGCCAGCGATGTCCACCTCGAACCCCGCCGCCAGCATGGCCAACTGCGCTATCGCATCGACGGCCTGCTGCATGATGTCTACGCATTTCCAGCCAGCGTCAGCCTGGCACTGGTCAGCCGCTTCAAGCACCTGGGGCGCATGGACGTCGCCGAAAAGCGCCGCCCGCAGGATGGCCGCCTGAAGAGCCGACTGGCCACCGGCAGCGAGGTGGAGTTGCGCTTGTCCACACTGCCAACGCCATTTGGCGAAAAGCTGGTGCTGCGCCTGTTCGACCCCGAGCAACGCAACGAGGGCTTCGACCGGCTAGGCCTGGATGGCGCGCTGCTCGCGCAATGGCAGGCGCTGCTGCAACGGCGCCAGGGCATTCTGCTGGTCACCGGCCCCACCGGCTCCGGCAAGACCAGCACGCTCTACGCCAGCCTCAAGCGCCTGGCCACGCCTGAGGTCAACCTTTGCACCATCGAAGACCCCATCGAACGCCTGGAGCCGGCCTTCAACCAGTTGCAGGTGCAGCCCAGCCTCGACCTGGGCTTTGCCAACGGCGTACGCGCACTGCTGCGACAGGACCCGGACATCATCATGATCGGTGAGATACGCGACCGCGAGACCGCGCAGGTCGCCGTACAAGCGGCGCTCACCGGTCATCTGGTGCTCTCCACCCTGCACACCAACGATGCCTGCGGCGCGATCACTCGTCTGCAAGAGCTGGGGGTTGCCGACTACCTGGTCAAGGCCACGTTGATCGGGGTAATGGCCCAACGCCTGGTACGCACCCTGTGCAGCCGTTGCCAGGGCTGCGCTCGCCTCGACCACAGCCCCTGCCGTGCCTGTCGAGGCACCGGCTATCACGGGCGCACCGGGTTGTTCGAGCTACTGGCGCCCAGCGAAAACCTGCTGGCCCAGGTCGGCCCCGGCATCGAGCTGGCGGTGCTGCGTCGCCAGGCAGTCGCGGAGGGTCTGCGCGACCTGCGCCAGTGCGGCGAAGAGAAAGTCGCCCGCGGGCTCACCAGCCAGGCAGAGGTATTGAGGGTCTGTGGATAACTGGAAAAGCCCTTGTGGATACGGAACTTGCGTCCTGCTGGAAGGATCGAAGCAAGCATCTCCAACCCTCACCAATCGAGGTGATCTACCATGCGTCTCAAAACCGCCATCGCAGCCGCCGCCCTGCTCTCGCTGCCTATCGGCTCTGCCATGGCCGATGGCTTCTGGCGCAACGTCATTTCCTCCGGTGCCACTACCGGCTCCACCTACCTGACCTTCAAGGACCACAAGATGATCGTCGCGGCGCAGGAAGACGCTGGTAGCTTCGTCGCCAGCGAGGGTGCGATTCGCGGGCCGTTCCTGGAGGCCGCGATGCGCCAGGTGCGCGCCGACAACCCGGGGGTCGAGGCCAGTGACATGGAGCTGGCCAACGCGATCCTGGCGAAAAACGCCGTAGCTGAATGAACCCTGGGGGCGCTCTGCCCCCCTTTCCGACCGGTCCGGCGCCCCGGCAAGGCCGCTCCCACAGATTCAGCGCCGCTTTCAAGGTCAGCGGAGAATCTGTGGGAGCGGCCTTGTGTCGCGAAAGGGCTGCGTAGCAGCCCCCGTAATGGTCAGCGATACGCCTCCACCGGCACACAGGCGCAGAACAGGTTCCGGTCCCCATACACATTGTCGACCCGGTTCACCGCTGGCCAGTACTTGTGCTGGCGCACGTGAGCACTGGGCGCGACCGCCTGTTCCAGGCTGTAGGGCCTGCTCCACGGCGACAGCACATCAGCCAAGGTATGTGGCGCATGCTTGAGCGGGTTATCCTCCGCCGGCCACAGCCCCTCCTGCACCTGGGCGATCTCCTCGCGAATCGCCAGCATGGCTTCGACAAAGCGGTCCAGCTCGGCCTTCGATTCGCTCTCGGTCGGCTCCACCATCAAGGTCCCCGGCACCGGGAATGACATGGTCGGGGCGTGGAAGCCGTAATCCATCAGGCGCTTGGCCACATCCTCCTCGGTAATGCCGGTCTGCGCCTTCAGCGGGCGCAGGTCGAGAATGCACTCGTGGGCTACGCGCTGGTTACGCCCCCGGTACAACACCGGGAAAGCCCCGCCCAGCTGGCTGGCCAGGTAGTTGGCGGAAAGAATCGCCACTTCGCTGGCATCGGCCAGCTGCGGCCCCATCATGGCGATGTACATCCAGCTGATCGGCAAGATACTGGCACTGCCCCAGGGCGCGGCGCTGACCGCGCTGTTGTTCGGGTCCAGCCCAGGCACCGGCACTACCGGGTGGCTGGCCACGAAGGGCACCAGGTGCGCCTTCACACCGATCGGCCCCATGCCGGGGCCACCACCGCCATGGGGAATGCAGAAGGTCTTGTGCAGGTTCATGTGCGAGACGTCCGCACCGATGTCGGCCGGGCGCGCCAGCCCGACCTGGGCATTGAGGTTGGCGCCGTCCATGTACACCTGGCCACCGTGCTGGTGCACCACCTCGCAGATTTCGCGGATGCCTTCCTCGTACACCCCGTGGGTCGATGGATAAGTGACCATCAGGCACGACAGCCGCTCGCCCGCCTCATGGGCCTTGGCCTTGAGGTCATCGAGGTCGACGTTGCCGGCATCGTCGCATTCGACGATCACCACCTCCATGCCGGCCATCTGCGCGGAAGCCGGGTTGGTGCCGTGGGCCGATGACGGGATCAGGCACAGCGTGCGCTGGGACTGGTGTCGGCTGCGGTGGTAGCGGGTAATGGCCATGAGCCCGGCATACTCGCCCTGGGCCCCGGAGTTGGGCTGCATGCAGATGGCATCGAAACCGGTGATGGCGCACAACCAGCTTTCCAGCTCGTCGATCATCGCCCGGTAGCCCTGCACCTGGGCTTCGGGGGCGAACGGGTGCAACAGGGCAAAGCCCGGCCAGGTGATGGGGATCATCTCGCTGGTGGCGTTGAGCTTCATGGTGCAGGAGCCGAGCGGGATCATCGACTGGTTCAGCGCCAGATCTTTGTTCTCTAGCTGCTTGAGGTAACGCAGCATCTCGGTTTCGCTGTGGTGCAGGTTGAACACCGGGTGCTCGAGGATCGGCGTGCTGCGCGAAAGCGCTGCGGGAATGCCTTCGACCAAGGGCTGCTGGTCGAGGGTGTCGATGTCCAGGCCGTGGTCGACGCCGAGGAAGATGTCGAACAGGCGCAGTACGGTTTGCGCCGTACAGGTTTCATCGAGGCTCACGCCCAGGTGGCCGCGCCCGAGAATACGCAGGTTGATGCGTGCGTCCTCGGCGCTTTCGATGACTGCCGCCTGGGTGCCTCCGACCTCGAGGGTGAGGGTGTCGAAGAAGTGCTGGTTGACGCGCTTGATGCCCTTGGCTTCGAGCCCCGTGGCCAACAGCCGGGTCAGCCGGTGCACGCGCTGGGCGATGCGCCGCAGGCCTTCAGGCCCATGGTAGACGGCATAGAAACCGGCGATGTTGGCCAGCAGCACCTGGGCGGTACAAATGTTGGAATTGGCCTTCTCGCGGCGGATGTGCTGCTCGCGGGTCTGCAAGGCCATGCGCAGGGCGGTGTTGCCACGGGCATCGCGGGACACACCGATGATGCGCCCCGGCATGGCCCGCTTGTACTCGTCGCGACAGGCGAAGTAGGCCGCGTGGGGGCCGCCATAGCCCATCGGCACGCCGAAACGTTGGGTAGAACCGAGCACCACATCGGCGCCCAGCTCACCGGGCGGGGTCATCACCACCAGGCTGAGGATATCCGCCGCCACGCAGGCCATCGCCTGCTGCCCGTGCAACTGCTCGATCAAGGGCCTCAGGTCGCGGACCTCGCCATGGGTATCCGGGTATTGCAGCAAGGCGCCGAACACCTGGTGCTTGCCCAGGTTGTCGAGCGAGCCGACCACCAGCTCGAAGCCAAAGCCCTCCGCGCGGGTTTGCAACACCGAGAGGGTCTGGGGGTGGCAATGCTCGTCGGCGAAGAAGGTATTGCTCTTGTTGCGGGCTACGCGCTTGGCCAAGGCCATGGCCTCGGCTGCCGCGCTGGCTTCATCCAGCAACGAGGCATTGGCCAGGGGCAGGCCGGTGAGGTCGATGACCATCTGCTGGTAGTTCAGCAACGCTTCCAGGCGCCCCTGGGCGATTTCCGGCTGATAGGGGGTGTAGGCGGTGTACCAGCCGGGGTTCTCCAGCACGTTGCGCAGGATCACGGTCGGAGTGAGGGTGGCGTGGTAGCCCATGCCGATGAGGCTGGTCCAGACCTGGTTCTGGTTGGCATAGTCGGCTAGCTTGGCCAGCGCAGCTTGCTCATCGAGGACGCAGGGTAAATCCAGCGCACGCCCCAGGCGGATGCCGGGCGGCACGGTCTGGTCGATCAGTTCGCCACGGCTGGCGAGGCCCAGGGCAGCGAGCATGGCCGCCTGCTCCGAGGCATCGGGCCCCAGGTGGCGACGAAGGAAAGGGTTGAGCTCTTGCAGTTGACTCAGGGATGGCGACTGGGACATGGCGATCGTTTCCTGGACCAGTTCTCAAGGAGACTTACAAGTCTAGGAAGGGATCGCGGATGTTGCAGGTAAATCCTTGCAGCCCTGCGGCGCGGCCCAATGAGCCGCGCCGCAGGGCCTGGGCATCACTCGCCGATGGCGGCCTTGTAGCCGGCAGCGTCCAGCAGCTTGTCCAGCTCGGACTTGTCGCTTGGCTTGAGCTTGAAGATCCACGATTCGTAGGGCTCTTCGTTCAGCAGTTCCGGGCTGTCTGCCAGCTCTTCGTTGACCGCGATCACCTCGCCACCCACTGGTGCGTAGATGTCGGAAGCGGCCTTGACCGACTCCACCACGCCTGCCGCATCGCCAGCGGCGAAGGTCTTGCCGACTTCGGCCAGCTCGACGAACACCACATCACCCAAGGCTTGCTGGGCATGGTCGCTGATGCCGACAGTCACCGTGCCGTCGGCCTCCAGGCGTGCCCACTCGTGGCTTTCAGCAAAACGCAGGTCGGCGGGGATATTGCTCATAGGTTGTATTCCTCGATTGGCTCAGCGGTCGGCCCGCCGGTAATTGTTCAGATAAGAATCTTGCCGTGGCGCACGAAGGTCGGCTTGACCACCCGCACCGGGTACCACTTGCCGCGAATCTCGACCTCGGCGCGGTCGCCGGTGGCCATGGGTACGCGCGCCAGGGCAATGGACTTGCTCAGCGTAGGCGAGAAACTACCACTGGTGATCTCTCCTTCGCCAATTCCGGCAACACGCACGGTCTGGTGGGCGCGCAATACGCCGCGCTCCTCCAGCACCAGGCCGACCAGTTTTTCCTTCACGCCCTGCTCGATTTCCGCGAGCAGCGCCTTGCGCCCGATGAAGTCGCGCCCGGCCGGCTCCCAGGCGATGCTCCAGCCCAGGTTGGAGGTCAATGGGGTATGGGTTTCGTCGATGTCCTGGCCGTACAGGTTCATGCCGGCCTCCAGGCGCAGCGTGTCACGCGCGCCAAGGCCGCTGGGCGCAATGCCGGCGCCGACCAGGTCGTTGAAGAAGGCCGGGGCCTGCTCACCCGGCAGGATGATTTCCAGGCCATCCTCACCGGTGTAGCCGGTGCGCGCGATGAACCAGTCACCCTCGGCGACGCCCTCGAACGGGCGCAGCTCACGAATCAGCGCCGCACGCGCGGCGCTCACCAGCTCGGACACCTTGTCGCGTGCACGCGGGCCCTGGATGGCGAGGATGGCCAGTTCGGGGCATTCGCTGAAGCGCACGTCGTGGCCGTGGCTGCTTTCAGCCAGCCAGGCCAGGACCTTGTCGCGGGTGGCGGCGTTGACCACCAGGCGGTAACCGGCCTCGGTGCGGTAGGCGATCAGGTCGTCGATGACCCCGCCCTGCTCGTTCAGCAGCGGGCTGTAGAGGGCCTTGCCGGGGGCATCGAGACGCGTCACGTCGTTGGCCAGCAAGTGCTGTAGCCAGGCGGTGGCGGCGCTGCCGTCGATATCGATGACGGTCATGTGGGAGACGTCGAAGACCCCGCAGTCGCTGCGCACCTGGTGGTGCTCCTCGACTTGCGAGCCGTAGTGCAGGGGCATGTCCCAACCGCCGAAATCGACCGTCTTGGCGCCAAGCGCCAGGTGCAGGTCATACAAGGGCGTACGCAGTCCCATGGGTTTCTCCTTTGGGGCGTGGCGAAGCGGCGATGGGGGTGACGTTTACCTGTCACCGTTTCTTGTAGGACTCGCCGCTGCGAATGCCGCGCATTGTAGCCGCATGGACGCGGGCTGGCACCCTCAGCGACGCACGCCTGGGCGTTGCGCCGAACGGCGGATCAGGCCGATGACGGGCAACAGGCCGACCAGCACCAGGGTCAGTGCCGGCAACGAGGCACGCGCCCACTCCCCTTCGCTGGTCATCTCGAACACCCGCACCGCCAGGGTGTCCCAGCCGAAGGGGCGCATCAGCAAGGTGGCCGGCATTTCCTTGAGCACATCGACGAACACCAGCAGCGCGGCGCTAAGAGCACCTGGCACCAGCAAGGGCAGATACACCCTGAAAAACAATCCTGCGCCGCCGACCCCCAGGCTGCGCGAAGCCTCCGGCAGCGACGGGCGAATACGCTCCAGGCTGCTTTCCAGCGGGCCGTAGGCCACGGCAATGAAGCGCACCAGATAGGCCAGCAGCAGCGCCGACAGGCTGCCCAGCAGCAGCGGCTTGCCCGCACCGCCCAGCCAGGTGGACAGCGGTATCACCAGCTGGTTATCGAGGAAGCTGAAGGCCAGCATGATCGACACCGCCAGTACCGAGCCCGGCAATGCATAGCCCAGGTTGGCCATGCCCACTCCAGCGCGAATCGCCGGGGTGGATGCCTGGCGCCGGGCGAAGGCCAGCAGCAGGGCTACGCACACGGTAACCAGCGCCGCCATGGCGCCCAGGTACAGGGTGTGCAGGATCAACCCGGCATAGCGCTCGTCGAGGTCATGCCGCCCGCGCTGCCAGAACCACGCCAGCAATTGCAGCATCGGGATGACGAAGGCGCAGGCGAATACCAGCCCGCACCAGCTACTGGCCAGCAGCGCCTTGAAACCACGCAGGTGGTACAGCGCCTGCCCGCGTGGGCGTTCGTTGCCGGTACGGCTGGCGTCCCGCGCGCGGCGCTCGCCGTACAGCACCAGCATCACCACCAGCAATAACAAGCTGGCCAGCTGCGCGGCGCTGGAAAGGCTGAAGAAGCCATACCAGGTCTTGTAGATGGCCGTGGTGAAGGTGTCGAAGTTGAACACCGAAACCGCGCCGAAATCTGCCAGGGTTTCCATCAGCGCCAGGGCAATGCCTGCACCGATGGCTGGCCGTGCCATCGGCAGCGCCACCCGCCAGAACGCCTGCAACGGCGACAGCCCAAGCACCCGGGCCGCCTCCATCAAGCCTTTGCCCTGGGCCAGGAAGGCGGTGCGCGCAAGCAGGTAGACATAGGGGTAGAACACCAGCACCAGCACTATGATGACGCCGCCGGTGGAGCGCACCCGAGGCAGGCGCATCGGCCCGAACACCTCGCGCAGCGCGCTTTGCACGGGGCCGGCAAAATCCAGCAGGCCGACGAAGACGAAGGCCAGCACATAGGCCGGGATGGCGAACGGCAGCATCAACGCCCAGTCCAGCCAGCGCCTGCCGGGGAACTCGCAGAGGCTGGTCAGCCAGGCCAGGCTCACACCCAGGACGGTAACGCCGATGCCGACGCCGAGGATCAGGGTCAGGGTGTTGCCCAGCAGGCGGCTCATCTGGGTATCGAGCAGGTGCGACCAGATCTGCGTGTCGATCGACTGCCACGACAGCAGCAGCACGCTCAGCGGCATCAGCACCAGGAGCGCGACGAAGGAAACCGGGAGGTACCAGCGGCGTTGGGGGGAATGGGGCAAAAGTGGAATCTCTGAAATTGCGACCGCGTTGCGGTCGTTCGCGACGGTTCGGCGCCCCGACAAGCTCGCTCCTACAGGTTCAGCGCTGATCCCTGTAGGAGCGGGCTTGCCCGCGAAAAGGACCTGGATGGCCCCAAAAGCATAAAGCCTTGCGCTTAGTTCCAGCCAGCCCGATCCATCAGGCGAATGGCTTCGGCCTGGCGCTTGCCGGCCACTTCCACCGCAATGCTGTCGGCCTTGAAGCTGCCCCAAGCGGCTACTTCAGCAGATGGCTTGACCTGCGGGTTGGCCGGGAACTCCTGGTTGATGTCAGCGAACAGGTTCTGCGCCTCGACGCTGGTCAGCCACTCCACCAGCTTCTTCGCCGCTTCCGGGTGCGGTGCATGCTTGGTCAGGCCGATACCCGAGAGGTTGACGTGCACACCACGGTCGGCCTGGTTGGGCCAGAACAGCTTGATCGGCAGGTTGGGCTTCTGCTGGTGCAGGCGGCCGTAGTAGTAGGTGTTGACCAGGCCAACGTCGCACTGGCCGGCCTCGATCGCACTCATCACGGCGGTGTCATCGGAGAACGGGTCGGTGGACAGGTTGTTGACCCAGCCCTTGACGATCTGCTCGGCCTTGGCCTCGCCGTGGCTCTCGATCAGGGTGGCGGTGAGCGACTGGTTGTAGACCTTCTTCGAGCTGCGCAGGCACAGGCGGCCTTCCCACTGCTTGTCGGCCAGTGCCTCGTAGGTGCTCAGCTCTGCAGGCTTGACCCGCTCGGTGGAGTAGACGATGGTCCGCGCGCGCAGGCTCAGGCCGGTCCACTCATGGGACGAGGCGCGGTATTGGGCGGGGATGTTCTTGTCGATGATGTCCGACTTGAGCGGTTGCAGGATGCCCATCTGCTCGGCCTGCCAGAGGTTGCCGGCATCCACGGTCAGCAGCAGGTCGGCCACGCCGTTCTGGCCCTCGGCCTTGATGCGCTGCATCAACGGGGCTTCCTTGTCGGTGATGAACTTGATCTTCACGCCGGTCTTGGCGGTGTAGGCATCGAATACCGGCTTGATCAGTTCGTCGATACGCGAGGAGTACACCACCACTTCGTCCGCTGCGTTGGCGGCGCCTGCGAACAGGGAAAGGGCCAGGGCGGCCAGTAGGGGTTTGCGTGGCAACATGGAAGTGCTCCTCGGTAGTTGAGGCGCAAATGATAGTGAATCCCATTTTGCGCCTCATCCACACAGCCGTTACCGAATGTTGCAAGGGGCTGCTGCGCAGCCCCAATATCCTCAAGCTTTAGCCAACTCAGGCAAGTCCCCACTCAACCCCAGTGCCTGGCGCACGAACACTGCCTTGGCCTCAGGCATACCTTCGACCAACTTCAGACCGGTGTTGCGCAACCAGCGCAGCGGCAGCGGGTTGGCCTGGAACAGCCGCTCGAAGCCCTCCATGGCGGCCATCAATGCCAGGTTGTGCGGCATGCGCCGACGCTCGTAGCGGCTGAGCACCTTTACATCCGCCAGGCGCTCGCCACGTTCGCAGGCATGCACAAGCTCCTCGGCCAGCACGGCAGCATCAAGGAAACCCAGGTTGACGCCCTGCCCCGCCAACGGGTGAATGGTGTGCGCCGCATCGCCGATCAGCACCAGCCCTTCCTGCACGTAGCGCTTGGCATGGCGCTGGCGCAGCGGCACGCACAGCCGAGGGTCTGCATGCTGCACCTGGCCCAGACGCCCTTCGAAAGCGCGCTCCAGGGCCTGGCAGAAGGCGCTGTCATCCAGCGCCATGAGCTGCTCGGCGTGCTCGGGGGTGGTCGACCAGACGATCGAGCACCAGTCCTGGCCGCCATCGCGGGCCAGCGGCAGGAAGGCCAGCGGGCCATCGTCGGTGAAGCGCTGCCAGGCGGTGGCCCGGTGCGCCTCGCTGCAGCGCACGCTGGTGACGATGGCGTGGTGCAGGTAGTCCCACTCACGGGTTTCGCAACCGGCCAGGCGCCGTACCGCCGAGTTGGCGCCATCGGCCGCAACCACCAGCGGGGTACGCAAGCTGCGACCGTCGGACAGGGTCAGTAGCCAGTCATCGCCGGAGCGGCGCAGCTGTTCAAGGCGAGCATTGGCCAGCAGGCCAACGTCGCTGTCGAGCAGGCGTTCGAGCAGGCCATCCTGCACCACGCGGTTCTCGACGATATGGCCGAGCACCTGGGCATGCACGCTGGCCGCCGAGAAGTGGATCTGCCCGGTGCCGCTGCCGTCCCACACCTGCATGTCGGAGTAAGGCGAAGCGCGGCGCCCGGCAATGCCTTCCCAGGCGCCCAGGCGCTCGAGAATGCGCTGGCTGGCAGCCGACAGCGCGCTGACCCGCGGCTCGAATGCCGAGGCCGGGTCGAACGGTTTGACCGACAGCGGGCCGCCGTCCAGCAGAATCACTTCCAGGCCGCTGTGGCGCAGGGCCAGGGCCAGTGCGCTGCCGACCATACCGGCACCGACTATCAATAGATCCGCGCGCATTTCCATGCCTTACGCCTGCCTCGCTTGCGGCTTGAGCCGCACATATAGGGTTTTATCGACCCGCGCCACCAGCTCGCCGGCACCGTCGCGAATATCGACCTGCAGACGGGGCAGGTACTTCTTGCCGTTGGCGGTCTGCTGGCGAATTTCCTCCAGCAGGCCGTCTTCGATGTGAAACTCCGCGAACACTGCACCCTTGCCAGGGGCAATGAAGTCGATGCTGGCGGCCTTGTCCCAGACGATGTAGTCGCGCCCCAATTGCTCGATGAGCAACAACATGTAGAACGGGTCGACCATCGAATAGAGGCTGCCGCCGAACTGGGTGCCGACGTAGTTGCGGTTCAGGCGGGTGAGCTTCATGCGCACCCTGGCACTGCGCATGTCCGGGCTGATGTTCAGTACCCGAATGCCAGCGCCGAGGTAGGGCGGGTAGAGGTTCAGAAT
The DNA here is from genome assembly GCF_050280645.1 of Pseudomonas sp. NPDC089554. Taxonomy (NCBI): domain Bacteria; kingdom Pseudomonadati; phylum Pseudomonadota; class Gammaproteobacteria; order Pseudomonadales; family Pseudomonadaceae; genus Pseudomonas; species Pseudomonas sp. NPDC089554. Next base: position 12,154 of record NZ_JBNNVR010000045.1, on the reverse strand, counting down.
CCAGCGCAGCAGGCGGGCGCGGCGGGCGAGCTTGCGGGTAGCGCTCATGTGCGGCCCCGCAGGTCGGGGCGGGTGCCCAGGCCCATGGCCTGGCGGGCGAACCAGCTTTTTGCCGGGGGCAGCAGGTCCAGCCCCAGCAGGCCGATGTTGCGCCCGGCGGTAATCAGCGGCTGGTTGCTGCCGAACAGGCGCGTGACCTGGTCGGAGAAGCCGATGGTCATGGCCTGGTCGAGGCGCTGACGCTGCTGGTAGGCCTGTAGCGTGGCCAGGTCGCCAGGGTGCTGCGGCCCACCGAGCAGGGCCTCGGACAGCGACTGCACGTCGCGCAGCGACAGGTTGAAGCCCTGGCCGGCAATCGGGTGCAGGCTGTGGGCGGCGTTGCCGAGCACCACCAGGTGCGGGCGTACCTGCTCCTCGGCTTCCACCAGCGACAGCGGATACAAGTGCCGCGCGCCCACCTGGCGCAGCGCGCCCAGGCGATAGCCGAAAGCCTCTTGCAGCTCGTTCAGGAAGGCACGCTCATCGAGCTCGGCCAGGCGCTTGGCGTCCATGCCCTGGCGCGTCCACACCAGCGCACAGCGGTTTTCCGGTAGCGGCAGCACGGCCATCGGGCCCTGCTCGGTGAAACGCTCGAAGGCCTGCCCGCAATGGGCCTCGCCTGGGGTGATGTTGGCGATCAGCGCGCTCTGGTCGTAAGGCGTGCGGCGCACGTGGATACCCAGTTGCTCGCGCAGGCCAGAGCGCCCGCCATCGGCCAGCACCGCCAGGTCGCACTCGACCAGGGTGTCGTCGTCGAGTTGCAGGCGGTAGCCGCCCTCGATCGCCTGCAGGGCCTTGACCTCGGCGGGGCAGCGCCAGCTCACCACCTCGCTGTCCAGCCCCTGCCACAAACACTGGCCAAGCCAGGCATTCTCCAGCACGTAGCCCAGCGCCGGCACGCCTTCCTCGAGGGCGTCCAGGCGGGTGGCACCGAAACGCCCGCGGTCGGAAACGAGAATTTGCCGGATCGGTTCGGCGCGGCGGCTGATGGCCTGCCACAGGCCCAGGTGCTCGTAGATTTGCCGGGTGCCGAACGACAGCGCCGAGGAACGTGCGTCGTAGCTGGGCTGGAAGCTGTCGCCGGGGGCGAACGGCTCGATCAACAGGATCTTCCAGCCACGCGCCTTGGCGCCGGCTTGTAGCGCCAGGGCCAAACTGGCACCGACCAGCCCGCCGCCGATGATCGCCAGGTTGACCCGGCTCATGCCACGGCCCTGCGCGCGTCTTGCATCAATGCCTCGATCTCGGCGACCGTCTTCGGCACGCCCGATGTCAGAATTTCACAGCCTGTGCGGGTCACCACCACGTCGTCCTCGATCCTCACGCCGATGCCACGCCATTTCTTCGCGACGTCTTGGTTATCGGCGGCAATGTAGATACCCGGTTCGACAGTCAGCGCCATGCCCGGCTCGAGCACTCGCCACTGGCCGCCGACCTTGTATTCGCCCACGTCATGCACATCCATGCCCAGCCAATGCCCGGCGCGGTGCATGTAGAACGCGCGGTGCGCCTCGCTGTCGATCAGCGCCTGCACCTCGCCCTTGAGCAGCCCCAGTTCGACCAGGCCCTCGGTAATGACCCGCACCGTCGCCTCGTGGGCGTGGTTCCAGTGCTTGCCCGGCGCGATTTCGGCGAACGCGGCCTCCTGGGCCTTGAGCACCAGTTCGTAGATCGCCTTCTGCTCTGGCGAGAAACGCCCACTGACCGGGAAGGTGCGGGTGATGTCGCTGGCGTAGCAGTCGATCTCGCAACCGGCGTCGATCAGCACCAGGTCGCCGTCCTTGAGCGGTGCGTCGTTCTGCTGGTAGTGCAGGATGCAGCCATTGCGCCCAGCGGCGACGATCGAGCCATAGGCCGGCATCTTTGCCCCGCCCTTGCGGAACTCGTAGTCCAGCTCGGCTTCCAGGCTGAACTCGTGCAGCCCGGCCCGGCAGGCCTGCATCGCCCGCACATGGGCACGCGCGGAAATTTGCGCCGCAGTGCGCATCACCTTCACTTCCGCCGCCGATTTATACAGGCGCATGTCGTGCAGCAGGTGATCCAGGGCAACGAATTCGTTCGGCGGCTGGGCGCCGAGGCGCGCCTTGGAGCGGATCACGTTGATCCACTCCATCAGGTGGCGGTCGAACTCGGGGTGGCTGCCCATGGCGGTGTAGACCCGGTCGCGGCCTTCGATCAGGCCCGGCAGGATCTCGTCGAGGTCGGTGATGGGGAAGGCATCGTCGGCGCCGAAGTCGCGTATCGCGCCCTCCTGGCCGGCGCGCAGGCCATCCCATTGCTCGCGCTCGGGGTTGCGTTCGCGGCAGAACAACACGTACTCGCCGTGCTCGCGGCCGGGAATCAGGGCGATCACTGCCTCGGGCTCGGGGAAGCCGCTGAGGTACTGGAAGTCGCTGTCCTGGCGGTACACGTGCTCGACATCGCGGTTGCGAATGGCAACGGCGGCAGCCGGCAGGATGGCGATGCTGTTGGGGACCATCTGCGCCATCAGCGCCTTGCGCCGACGGGCGTACTCCGCCTTGGGTATGTGGCTCATGGGCAAACGACCCCCGGGACGATCAATGCAGCGATGGCTTGGATGCGGGCGCTTCGGGCGTGGCCAGCTCGGTGAACAGCAACAGCGGCGCGACGCGCAGGTACTCCATCACTTCCATGTAGTCGCTCTCGCCGTCCTCGGACTCTTCCAGCGCTTCCTGTACCTGCGAGATGGCCACCAGGTCCTGGAGCACTTCCTTGGCATCGGTGGACAAATCCTTGCCACCGGCGTTCAGGCCGAAGCCAGTGATGAAGCCTTGGCACCACTGGCCCAGGGCCGCAGCGCGGTCGGCCAGCGCGGCGTCATCGGTTGGCAGCAGCAGGACGATAGCGACGTCTTCCCCCGTGAGTTCGGCCTTGACCATCTCCTGGAGGCCGACCAGCGCGTTACGCACGTTGTCGCCAGGTTCGGTTTCGAGCAACTGGGCGGCGTCGGCCAGCCAGGCCTCGGCATCGAAGCCGGCGCCGGCGCAACTGCGACCGATCAGCAGGCCGTGCAGCTCGGCGGGAGTGACAGGGTGGCCATTGCTGGAAAGCAGCATGGCAAAGGCGATGTATGGCGATTGGGTATTGGGCATGGGCTGCTAGGCGCCAGGCGGCGCATATGACTAGAATGAAGGCCTTGTATCCTAGCACCGGCAGGCGCGCCAAGACCATCTGCACTGGCCGTCCCGCCCCCGGGACAGGCATGATCGCCAGACGATCGACACGACGGAGCGAAGCGAGCGCACCCCATGCAAGAGAACGCGCAAGAAAACGACCTGCAAGCGCTGATGAGCCGATTCGAGCTGCTGATCGAGCGCGTCGAGCAACTAAAACGGCAAAATGCACTCCTACTAACGCAGGAAAAATCCTGGCGCGAGGAGCGCGCCCACCTCATCGAAAAGAACGAGATCGCACGACGCAAGATCGAATCGATGATTTTGCGCCTCAAGGCCTTGGAGCAAGACTCATGAGTTCAAGCAACAGCGTCACCGTCCAGATCCTCGACAAGGAATATTCCATCATCTGTCCGCCCGAGGAGCGCAACAACCTGGTCAGCGCAGCACGCTACCTGGACGGCAAGATGCGTGAGATCCGCAGCAGCGGCAAGGTGATCGGCGCCGACCGCATCGCGGTCATGGCCGCGCTGAACATCACCCACGAGCTGCTGCATCGCCAGGAGCGCCCGGAAGTGGCCAGCGGCGGCACCACCCGCGAGCAGGTGCGCGACCTGCTCGAGCGCGTCGACCAGGCATTGGGCGACGAGGCGGATACCAAAATCGGCTGAGCTTGATATACTGGCGCCACTCCCTGGGGGATGCGCCAGTCGGTTATGTCCCTGAGCCGATACGCACAACCACGGGGGTTGCACGCTGGGGCAGGTGTGCATGTCCGCCCGACGGAAAGCCTTAACGCCCCCTGCAATCTCCACCTTGAACTTTCGGGTTCAAGGGCTACACCGATAGCGGTTTCATCGGGGAGCCTGAATTCAAATGCCCGCCCTTCCAGGCGGGCTTTTCGTTTCGGCCAGCACTGTTGGCCAACGCCTCGGAAGCGCCTGCGCCATGACCGACACCGCGCCGCTCAGCCGCCCTCAACTGCGCCGCCTGCTGCGCAACGCCCGCCGCGCCCTGACGCCCGCCCAGCAACGCCATGCCGCGCTTGGCCTGTACCGCCAATTGGCCCAGCACCCCATGTTCCGCCGCGCCCGGCACATCGCGCTGTACCTGCCCAACGATGGCGAGATCGACCCACGCCTGTTGCTGCGTGCCGCGCAAAAGCGCGGCAAGCGCACCTACCTGCCGGTGCTCAATGCCTGGCCGCGTACACGCATGGTGTTCCAGCGCTTCGAACAGGGCGAAACCCTGCGCCGTAATCGCTTCGGTATTCCGGAGCCGCTGACCTCGCGCAAACGGCAGCGGCCCATCTGGGCGCTGGACCTGATCCTGCTACCGCTGGTCGGTTTCGATGAAGTGGGGGGAAGGCTGGGAATGGGAGGTGGCTTCTATGACCGCAGCCTGGCCTACCAAGCGCGCCGCAAAACCTGGAAGAAGCCACTGCTGCTGGGGCTGGCCCATGAATGCCAGAAAGTCGAACGACTGGCGCAGGCCAGCTGGGATGTGCCGTTACGTGGGACGGTATCGGACCGGGGCTGGTACCTGGCGCCACATTGAGCCGCGCGAGAAGGCGGGCTCAGCGTTGCGCTTGGGTGTGCTCGATCGGGGTCTGGTAGGCAGCATCCATCTTACGCTCCCAGAAACCCTGCGCATAACCGGTAGTGACGACGCCCAGGCCGAACAGAAAGGCCAATACCCAGAGCAAATCCGGTTTGCGTTTTTTCATGGTTGCCCCCCTAAGGCAAACTGAGCCGCTCGACAGCCTTCTTGGTGCTACCGGAGCGTGGTGCTTGAAATCGGCGCATTCTCCGACAACCTGCGTCGCCAAGCAAACGTTGACGCCAACCGACTGTCGGTTTAATGCAATAGGATATTTCTAATTTTTTCCGGAGCAATACCCATGGCCTACTGGCTGATGAAATCCGAGCCCGACGAGTTGTCCATCGAAGCCCTGGGCCGCCTCGGCCAAGCTCGCTGGGACGGGGTACGCAACTACCAGGCGCGCAACTTCATGCGTGCGATGAGCGTGGGTGATGCGTTCTTCTTCTACCACTCCAGCTGTCCGCAACCCGGCATTGCCGGGGTCGCGAAGATCGTCGCCGCCGCCTACCCCGACCCCACCGCCCTCGACCCGCAAAGCCACTACTTCGACGCCAAGGCCAGTGCCGAGAAGAACCCCTGGAGCGCAGTGGACGTAGCCCATGAGCAAACCTTCAAGCAGGTACTTGGGCTCGGGCTGCTCAAGCAGCAGACGGCGCTGGAGGAGCTGGCGCTGGTACAAAAGGGTAGCCGACTGTCGGTGATGCCGGTAACGGCAGAGCAGTGGGAGGCGATCATCGCGCTCGCGCACTGAAAGCAAAAAGACAAAGGGCGCCTTTCGGCGCCCTGATCACAGACAGGTTGGCTTGTCATTGCCATCTAACCTGCCCGGCTCTGTGATGGCTGGAATTCCAGGATCCGCAGAGTCTCGCAAGCCCCTTTCGGGAACCTTCGCAGTATTACCCAGATGCACCCTGCTCGCAACCTGGGCAACCACCGCAGCATACAGGAAAGCCCAACGCACTGCTGACAGCCTGCCGAACCGCAGCGAAGTGCTCTGGCAGCATCGAAAACACCTGGTACTCCCGCCTACCGCCGTGACGAGACCTCACCTTGCATCTGTCCAACCTGGCGATGCTCACGGTGTACAACATGTCGCACTTGGCCCAACAGGCAACCTGTGCCCCAGGCAGATAACTGGGAAGCGCTACATGATGACGCGCCAGACATTCTGGCTCGGTCGTGCTAAGTGGTACCACTGTGACAAGTTGACGATTATGGCTGTGCTTGCGTAACACGATGACCGGACGGACCTTGACCATTTCAGGGATAGTGAACCCCGAAAAGTCACAGATCAGCACAGACGCTTCTTTTGGCTGATATTTCAACGGCATGCCGGGCTCTCAAACGTCAGGACCAGGCTGGGAATGTACCCTGTCCAACCTCGCTGAAAGCTCGAACTACACTTGCCAAATACAAAAACAGAAGCGTCCTACCGCTTAGTTAGCGTCTCAGCTCACTGCACGATCAGGTTGTTGAACAGCAAGTCCTCGACGATCGGCTTGCCCTCTTCGGTCTCCATCACCTGCTGCACCTGCTTCAACGCCTCCTTGCGCAGCGCCTCCTTGGCCTCGACGTTGTTCATGTTGTCCACGCCCTGCTGGGTGAACAGCGCCACCAACTGGTTGCGGATCAGCGGCTCGTGGTGCTTGATCGCCGCTGCGGCGGCATCACCGGTAACACGAAACGCGATGTCGGCCTTGTACACGCGCAGCCGCGGGCCGCCGTCGAGGGCATAGTTGCCGACCAGGGGCGGGCTGAGGTTGATGTAGGCCACCTTCGGTTCGCCTTCCTTGGGCGCTTCGGCCGCTGCCATGGCCGTTACCGGCAGCATCAGGGCCAGCATCATCAAAATCCACGCTTTCACGAGTTCGCTCCTCAATACAGTTGGCGCCAGCTTACCCAGCACTTCGTTCAAACCCAAGCCCAGGCTTATGCCGGCTCATCAGGGGCGGCCATGCTCGTTGACCGAGACCCTCGCCTTCCTACACTTATCGGCCATCACTCGCAAAGGAATAGCCCCGATGAAAGCCTTGTTGTGCAAAACCTTGGGTCCGGCGCAGAACCTTGTGCTGGAAGAGGTGCCCGGCCCGACCCCGAAGAAGAACGAAGTGCTGCTCGACGTGCACGCCGCCGGGGTCAATTTCCCCGACACCCTGATTATCGAAGGCAAGTACCAGTTCCAGCCACCACTGCCCTTCTCGCCCGGCGGCGAGGCCGCCGGCACGGTCGTGGCCGTGGGTGAGAAGGCCGGGGCCTTCAAGGTCGGCGACCGGGTGATGGCCCTGACCGGCTGGGGTGCATTCGCCGAACAGGTGGCCGTGCCCTTCTACAACGTCCTGCCCGTGCCGCAAAGCATGGACCTGACCACCGCCGCCGCCTTCGGCATGACCTACGGCACCTCCATGCACGCCCTCACCCAGCGCGGCCAGCTCAAGGCCGGCGAGACGCTACTGGTGCTCGGCGCCTCAGGTGGCGTGGGCCTGGCAGCGGTGGAGATCGGCAAGGCCCTTGGTGCGCGGGTGATCGCAGCCGCCAGCAGCGCGGAAAAACTGGCCGTGGCCAAGGCTGCGGGCGCAGATGAGCTGATCGACTACAGCCAGGGCAGCCTGAAGGACGAGCTCAAGCGCCTGACCGGCGGCCAAGGCGTAGACGTGATCTACGACCCGGTGGGGGGCGAGCTGTTCGACCAGGCGGTGCGCAGCCTGGCCTGGAATGGCCGGTTGCTGGTGGTGGGCTTTGCCAGCGGGACGATCCCGCAATTGTCGGTGAACCTGGCGCTGCTCAAGGGCGCGGCGATACTGGGCGTGTTCTGGGGCACCTTCGCCCAGCGCCAGCCGGAGGATAACGCTGCGAACTTCCGCCAACTGTTCGCCTGGCATGCCGAGGGCAAGCTCAAGCCACTGGTGTCGCAGACCTATCCGCTGGCAGAGGCAGGGGCGGCGATCGAGCGGCTGGGGCAGCGTCAGGCGGTGGGTAAGTTGGTGGTGCTAGCCAGGTAAGGCTTTGGCTTTGCGGTTTTCGCGCCGCAAAGCCCTAGACCTCGCGCAGGTTATGGCAACGCCGAAACCGTGCTTCCAAATTACGATCCGGCATCTGGTGGCTGCGCAGGGCGTTCAAGGTCTGCTCCACATAATCCCGCGTGGTGCCGTAGCGCCCTTTTGCGCTGGCAAGAATCTGGCTCAGCAGCGTGTCCGGCAAGTTGCCGGCATAGCACGGCAGATGCCGCTCCAGCACGAAGCCCAAGGCCTGCACCTTGCTGCCATCGTCCAGGCGGCAGCTTAGCCAGTGCGGCCGGTATGCTGGGTAAGGCATCTCTCGCTGCCACAGCGCCATGAGCGAATCCTCGAGGCTGCTCTCGTCCAGGCGATAGGCGAAACCACTGCAAGAACCGCCGCGGTCAAGCCCGAACACCAGTCCAGGCGTCTCGGGGGTGCCGCGATGCTCGTGGGACCACAGGTAAAGGCCACGATGGTAACCATGCACCCGCGCACGCTGGCGCTCCACCGAATTGCATTCCGGACGCCAGATCAACGACCCATAGGCGAACAACCACACCGGGCCACCTTTGTGTTGGGCCATGGTGAGCTGCATCGAATTGAACAATTGTTCGCGAGTAGAAGGCCGTCCGAAATCGACAATCGGAGGATAGGCGCACTGCCAAGCGCTACTTTCACTTGCCAACATGATAAGCCGCCACTGTTCCACATAAACTTTTCGAAAGACGTTGCCATGTACCCGACAGCCTACAGCCGCCAGGACACGCCTACCGTAAGACAGATGCCAGGAAGACCTCAACCCCCAAGGGCAGGGTTTCGAGCATATTCACGACGATCGGAAAGTCATATTTCGAGTATAGCGATAGTTATTATCGGCGCAGGCGCCAATACTGGCCTTATAATCGAAAACTGCAACTTAGGTTATTAAAAAGAACGGCCCGCCTTTGCAGCGTGCCGTTTCTCATTCAGCCGCGTGGCGCGTAGGCAAATACATCCGCACGCATGCGGTGGGCGTCCATCCCGGCCTCGACCAGCGCATCGAGGGTGCCGTAGACCATGTTCGGCGAGCCACTGGCGTAGACGTGTACGCTGTTGAGGTCGCCAATGTCTTCGCACACCGCCTCGTGCAACAGGCCGCAGCGCCCTTTCCAGTCGCCCAGGTCACTGACCACCTTGTGCAGGAACAGGTTGGGCAGGCGCTCCCACTCGGGCCAGTGCTCGATGTGGTAGAACTCCTCGGGCCGCCGCACACCCCAGTACAGGTGCACCGGGTGCTTGAAGCCCTGCGCGCGGCAGTGCTCGACCAGGCTGTGCATCTGCCCCATGCCCGTGCCTGCGGCAATCAGCACCAACGGACCATCGGGCAACTCTGCCAGGTGCGCATCACCGAACGGCAACTCGATGCGCGCCATGCCGTTACGCTGCAACTGGGTAATCAAGGCCTGGGCACTGCTCTCCCGGGCCAACACATGCAGCTCCAGGTCGCGCCCGCCATGCGGCGCTGAGGCCAGCGAAAAGGCGGCCTTGTCGGCCCCTTCACGCTCGATCAGCAGGTACTGCCCAGCGTGGTAGCGCGGCTGCTTGCCGGCGGGCGTGCGTAGGCGCACACGCCAGACGTCGCCCCCCACCTCGATGCATTCACTGACCGTACACGCCAGCTTGCGCACCGGCAGTTCACCCAAGGCCAGCACGCCATCCCAAAGCAGCACGCAGTCTTCCAGCGGCTCGGCGATGCAGGTGAACAGTTCGCCGTGGTCACGCACCTGGCCGTCCTGGCGCACGCGCCCTTCCACCAGCAACGCGGCGCAGACGTGGCAATTGCCATTGCGGCAGCTGTTTGGGCAGTCGTAGCCCAGGCGTTGCGCGGCATCCAGAATCTTCTCGCCCGGTTCGACCGCCAGTACCGCACCGGAAGGCTGCAAGGTCACCTGCATCAATCTATTCCCAACTGGTCCCACAACTCATCGATACGGCGGGTAACGGCATCGTCCTTGACGATGGCGCGGCCCCATTCGCGTGTAGTCTCGCCAGGCCACTTGTGGGTCGCGTCCAAGCCCATCTTCGAGCCCAGGCCCGAAATGGGGGACGCGAAGTCCAGGTAGTCGATTGGCGTGTTTTCGATCATCACTGTGTCGCGTTTGGGGTCCATGCGGGTGGTAATGGCCCAGATCACGTCGTTCCAGTCGCGCGCGTTGATGTCGTCGTCGGTGACGATAACGAACTTGGTGTACATGAACTGTCTCAGGAACGACCACACACCCAGCATCACGCGCTTGGCATGGCCTGGGTACTGCTTCTTCATGGTCACCACCGCCATGCGGTAGGAGCACCCTTCCGGTGGCAGGTAGAAGTCGACGATCTCGGGGAACTGCTTCTGCAGGATCGGTACGAACACTTCGTTCAGCGCCACGCCCAGAATCGCCGGCTCATCCGGCGGACGCCCGGTATAGGTGCTGTGGTAGATCGGGTTGCGCCGGTGGGTGATGCGCTCGATGGTGAACACCGGGAAGCTGTCCACCTCGTTGTAGTAGCCGGTGTGGTCGCCATACGGGCCTTCCGGAGCCATCTCGCCGGGGTGGATCACGCCTTCGAGGATGATCTCGGCAGTGGCCGGCACCTGCAAGTCGCTGCCGCGGCACTTCACAAGCTCGGTGCGGTTACCGCGCAGCAGGCCGGCGAAGGCGTATTCGGACAGGGTATCCGGCACTGGGGTAACGGCGCCGAGGATGGTCGCCGGGTCCGCGCCGAGGGCCACGGCCACCGGGAATGGCTGACCAGGGTGCTTCTCGCACCACTCGCGGTAGTCCAGCGCGCCGCCGCGGTGGCTGAGCCAACGCATGATGACCTTGTTGCGGCCGATCACCTGCTGGCGATAGATGCCCAGGTTCTGGCGCTCTTTGTTCGGGCCGCGGGTGACCGTCAGCCCCCAGGTAATCAGGGGCGCCACATCGCCCGGCCAGCAATGCTGGATCGGCAGCGCGCCAAGGTCGACGTCGTCACCCTCGACCACCACTTCGTGACACACCGCATCCTTGACCACCTTCGGCGCCATCGACACGACCTTCTTGAAGATCGGCAGCTTCGACCAGGCATCCTTCAGGCCCTTGGGCGGCTCGGGCTCCTTGAGGAAGGCCAGCAGCTTGCCGATTTCGCGCAGCTCATCGACCGACTCGGCCCCCATGCCCATGGCCACCCGCTCCGGGGTGCCGAACAGGTTGCCCAGCACCGGGATGTCGAAGCCGGTGGGCTTTTCGAACAACAGCGCCGGGCCTTTCGCGCGCAGGGTTCGGTCGCAGACTTCGGTCATTTCCAGGACGGGGGAAATCGGAACCTGGATGCGCTTGAGCTCGCCGCGCTGTTCCAGGCCACGGATAAAGTCGCGCAAATCGCGATACTGCATGCAAAAGCCTCGTGTTGGCCGTATCGGTCGGGGTGCAAAGTGTAGCGCCGTTCAGGCCGCAATGGCCAAAGTGCAGACAGCAAAAAGCCGGGTTCCCCCGGCTTTTTGCGTGACACGACGATCTTACTTGCGCTTCATCGACAGGAAGAACTCGTCGTTGGTCTTGGTCTGCTTGAGCTTGTCGACCAGGAACTCGATGGCGGCGACTTCATCCATCGGATGCAGCAGCTTGCGCAGGATCCACATGCGCTGCAGTTCGTCGTCGGCAGTCAGCAGCTCTTCTCGGCGAGTACCGGACTTGTTGATGTTGATGGCCGGGAACACACGCTTCTCGGCGATGCGGCGGTCCAGCGGCAGTTCCATGTTGCCGGTACCCTTGAACTCTTCGTAGATCACCTCGTCCATCTTCGAGCCGGTTTCGACCAGCGCGGTGGCGATGATGGTCAGCGAGCCGCCTTCCTCGATGTTACGGGCGGCGCCGAAGAAGCGCTTGGGTTTTTCCAGGGCGTGGGCGTCGACACCACCGGTGAGTACCTTGCCGGAGCTCGGGATCACAGTGTTGTAGGCACGCGCCAGACGGGTGATGGAATCGAGCAGGATGACCACGTCCTTCTTGTGCTCGACCAGGCGCTTGGCCTTCTCGATCACCATCTCGGCCACTTGCACGTGGCGGGTTGGCGGCTCGTCGAAGGTCGAGGCAACCACTTCGCCGCGCACGGTGCGCTGCATTTCGGTCACTTCTTCCGGGCGCTCGTCGATCAGCAGGACGATCAGGTGGCACTCAGGGTTGTTGCGGGTGATGTTCGCCGCGATGTTCTGCAGCATGATCGTCTTACCGGCTTTCGGCGGCGCGACGATCAGGCCACGCTGGCCCTTGCCGATGGGAGCGCACAGGTCGATGACACGGCCGGTGAGGTCTTCGGTGGAACCGTTACCGGCTTCCATCTTCAGGCGATCGTTGGGGAACAGCGGGGTCAAGTTCT
>NZ_JBNNVR010000044.1:0-40571 GCF_050280645.1 Pseudomonas sp. NPDC089554 | reverse complement strand
CCCGCAAGACATCGCGACCGAGCAAATCGCGCTGCACTACACCCAGCGGGCTACCGCCGGGCTGATCATTTCCGAAGGCACGCCCATTTCCCGCGTGATCGCCAGGCCCAGGTCCTTGAAGCGTACATCGTCCTGCACCAGTTTGTGGGTGCCGATGAGGATGTCGATCTTGCCTTCGGCCAGGTCCGCCGCCGCACTGCTGATTTCCTTGGCCGACTTGAAGCGGCTCATCACCTCGACCTTCACCGGCCATTCGGCGAAGCGGTCGCGAAAGCTGTTGTAGTGCTGCTGGGCGAGCAGGGTGGTGGGCACCAGCACGGCCACCTGGCGGCCGCTGTGCACGGCGATGAACGCCGCGCGCATGGCCACTTCGGTCTTGCCGAAGCCCACGTCGCCGCACACCAGGCGGTCCATCGGCTTGCCGGCCAGCATGTCCAGGCGCACCGCCTCGATGGCGGCTTGCTGGTCTGGGGTTTCCTCGAAAGGGAAGCCGGCGCTGAAGGTGGCGTAGTCGGCAGCCGGGTCGGCGAAGGCGTGGCCCTTGCGTGCAGCGCGGCGGGCATAGATGTCGAGCAGTTCGGCGGCGACGTCGCGCACCTGCTCGGCGGCCTTGCGCTTGGCTTTCTGCCAGGCTTCCGAGCCCAGTCGGTGCAGCGGCGCCAGGGCGTCGTCGCTGCCCGTGTAGCGTGCGATCAGGTGCAGGTTGGCCACCGGTACGTACAGCTTGGCGCCTTCGGCGTACTCCAGGGTGAGGAATTCGGCGGCCTGGCCGTCGATTTCCAGGGTGGCCAGGCCCAGGTAGCGGCCTACGCCGTGGTCGATGTGCACTACCGGCGCGCCTTCGCGCAGCTCGGTGAGGTTCTTGATGACCGCGTCGTTGGCGGCCTCGCCGCGTTTTTCGCGGCGGCGGCGCTGCATCACGCGCTGGCCGAACAGCGGGCTCTCGGCCACCAGGGCCAGGGCCGGGTCGTCCAGCAGCAGGCCATCGTCCAGTGGGGCGATGGTGATGGCCAGGCGCTCCTTGCCGGTAACGAAGTCGTTCCAACCCTCGACGGTCTGTGGGCGCAGCTTCAGGCGTTCGAGCAGCTCCAGCAGCACTTCGCGGCGGCCCGCCGACTCGGCTGTGAACAGCACGCGGCCAGGGAACTGGTCGAGGAAGTTGGCCAGTTCGGCCAGCGGCTGGTTGGCCTTGGCCTCGATGGCCAGGTTCGGCAGGGCGCGGGCCGGGAAGCGCTCGCGGCCGGCGCCGGGCTCGACATCGTCGGCACCCACCACCACGCGCGGCCACTGCTTGAGGCGGGCGAAACAGTCTTCGACCGGCATGAACAGCTCGGCGGGAGGCAGCAGCGGGCGGGTGAGGTCGCCGCGGCGCTCTTCATAGCGCCCGCGCACGTCGTTCCAGAAGTGCTCGGCGGCCTGCTCGACGCCCGGCAGCGAGAACACCTGGGTGTTGCTCGGCAGGTAGTCGAACAGGGTGGCGGTTTCTTCGAAGAACAGCGGCAAGTAGTACTCGATGCCGGCGGGAATGATGCCGCTGGTCAGGTCCTGGAAGATCGCGCTGCGGCGAAAATCCACGTCGAAACGTTCACGGAAGCGCGCCTTGAAGCGCGTTACTTCCTCTTTCTGCATGGGGAATTCGCGGGCCGGCAGCAGGCGCACCGAGTCGACCTTGTCGATCGAGCGCTGGGTCTCCGGGTCGAAGGTGCGCAGGGTCTCGATCTCGTCGTCGAACAAATCGATGCGGTAGGGCAGCTTGCTGCCCATCGGGAACAGGTCGATCAGGGCACCGCGCACGGCGAACTCGCCATGTTCGTAGACCGTGTCGACGCAGCGGTAGCCGCTGGCTTCCAGGCGCGTGCGCATCTGCTCGACGTCGACTTTCTGGCCCACGTCCAGCACCAGGCTGCTGCCCAGCAGGAAACGCGTGGGCGCCAGGCGGTGCAGGGCGGTGGTCACCGGCACCACGAGGATGCCGTGGTCCAGCTCCGGCAGCCGGTACAGGCTGGCGATACGCTGGGAGATGATGTCCTGGTGCGGCGAGAACAGGTCGTAGGGCAGGGTTTCCCAGTCTGGGAACGGCAGCACGGGCAGCTCCGGAGCGAAGAACCGCAGCTCCTGCTCGAGACGGTCGGCAGCCTGGCTGTCAGCGGTCAATAGCAGGGTGAAGCGGCCCGCGCTGCTGGCAGCTTCGGCAATGGCCAGGCTGAGGGCGGCACCAGGCAGGTTGCCCCAGGTTTGCTTGCCGGCGGTGGCCGACAGTTTCGGTAGGCGCAGAACTGACACGGGAGATTGGACTCCAAGCGTTGCGGCAAAGAGATCAATTGTACCGGCGAGAGTGCCTGCTGTCAGGCTTGCAAGGGCCTGGCGAGGAGTGTTCACGACGGCGACAGGCGCTCATTGCCGGTTACGCGTCGGGGCGTCATAATGTAGCCCCTTTTTTCTCCCCCTACATGTGGAAGGTTCCCGTGACTCAGAAGCCCGACCAGTGTCTTGGTGAGTGGATCGATCGTGAAGCCCTGGCTGAAGCGATGATCCCGCTTATCGGTCAGCTCTACCGCAACAACAACGTGGTGAGCTCGATCTATGGCCGCAGCCTGATCAACCGTTCGGTTATCTCGATCCTCAAAGCCCACCGCTTTGCGCGTCACCGTCAAACCGACGAGACCGAACTGTCCGTACACGAGACATTCCCCCTGCTCAAGGCCATGAGCGAGCTGAAACTGGGCGCCGCTTCGGTCGACCTGGGCAAGCTGGCCAACAAGTTCAAGCAGGAAGGCAACGGCAAGACTGCCGAGCAGTTCGTCCGTGAAGAGCTGGCCGAAGTGGTTGGTCAGCAGAACGCCTCGGCACGCAAAGGCACCGACGTGGTGCTGTACGGCTTCGGTCGCATTGGCCGCCTGCTGGCGCGCATCCTGATCGAAAAAACCGGTGGCGGCGACGGCCTGCGCCTGCGCGCCATCGTCGTGCGCAAGGGCGCCGAGAACGACCTGGTCAAGCGCGCCAGCCTGCTGCGTCGCGACTCGGTGCACGGTCCGTTCGACGGCACCATCGTCATCGACGAAGAAAACAACACCATCACCGCCAACGGCAACCTGATCCAGGTGATCTACGCCAAGAGCCCAAGCGAAGTCGACTACACCCAGTACGGCATCCAGAACGCTCTGATCGTCGACAACACCGGTGTATGGCGTGACGCCGACGGCCTGGGCCAGCACCTGGCCTGCCCGGGCGCTGCCCGCGTGATCCTCACCGCACCGGGCAAGGGCGCGCTGAAGAACATCGTGCACGGCATCAACCACGGTGACATCACTGCCGAAGACAAGATCATCTCCGCCGCCTCCTGCACCACCAACGCCATCGTGCCGGTGCTCAAGGCCATCAATGATCAGTACGGCATCGTCAACGGCCACGTCGAAACCGTTCACTCGTTCACCAACGACCAGAACCTGATCGACAACTTCCACAAGGGCAGCCGTCGTGGCCGCGCCGCGCCGCTGAACATGGTCATCACCGAGACCGGTGCCGCCACCGCAGCCGCCAAGGCGCTGCCGGTGCTCAAAGGCAAGCTGACCGGTAACGCGATTCGCGTGCCTACGCCGAACGTGTCCATGGCCATCCTGAACCTGAACCTGGAAAAGCCGACCAGCCGCGACGAGATCAACGAGTACCTGCGCCAGACCGCCATGCACTCGGAACTGCACAAGCAGATCGACTACGTCAGCTCCCAGGAAGTGGTCTCCACCGACTTCGTCGGCAGCCGCCACGCCGGTGTGGTTGACGCCGAGGCGACCATCGCCAACGACAACCGCGTTGTACTGTACGTTTGGTACGACAACGAGTTTGGCTACAGCTGCCAGGTTGTTCGCGTGATGGAAGACATGGCCGGTGTGAACCCGCCAGCGTTTCCACGTTGATACGCTTGTAAGGCAATGAAAAAACGGGAACCTTCGGGTTCCCGTTTTTTTTCGATGATTTTTTGCAGGCGCCAGAGAGCTTGAGTTTACGCATAGCCTTGTTGTTCACCCTGATACTGCTCTCAGCCTGCGACCAGCACCCCACCCTGGAGCGCCTGGGCGGCCCGACCATGGGCAGCAGCTACAGCATCCAGTATGTGCGCGAGCCCGATGGCCCGCCGCCGGAGCAGGTGCGCCAGGCCGTCGAGGCGATCTTGCAGGATATTGACCAGCGTTACTCCACCTACCGTGGCGACTCGGTGGTCAGCCGCTTCAACCAACTGCCCGCCAACCATTGCCTGGCCGTCCCTGGCGACATGCTCGAACTGGTCGGTTTCGGCCAGCAGTTGGCCGAGCAGAGCGAAGGCGCCTTCGACCTCAGCATCGAGCCGCTGCTCGACCTGTGGGGCTTCGGCCCCCAGGCGCGCCAGGAACAAGTGCCCGACCCGCAAACCCAGGCCCTGGTGCAGCAGCGCGTGAATTACCGCCAGTTGCGCATGGAAGGCTCCCAGCTGTGCAAGAACGCCCCCTTGGCCCTGGACTTCAACAGCATCGCCGCAGGCCAGGCGGTCGACCTGATCGCCCAACGGCTAGAGGCCATGGGCATCGCCAGCTACCTCGCCGAAGCCACGGGCGAGCTCAAGGCGGTGGGGCGCAAGCCTGATGGCAGCCCGTGGCGAATAGCGTTGGAGTTGCCCCGCGAAGACCTGCAGATCGCCCGCCAGGTCATCGCCATCGATGGCCTTTCAGTATCGACCTCGGGTGACTATCGCAACTATTTCGAGCAGAATGGCCAGCGCTATTCGCACACCTTCGATGCCCGCCAGGGGCGCCCGGTGGCCCATGCGTTGGCCTCGGTCACGGTGCTGGACCGCTCGGCGCGCGTCGCTGATGGCTATTCGACGCTATTGTTGATACTCGGCCCTGAACGCGCCTGGGATTTCGCCATCGCCCACGGCATTGCCGCCGTGCTGGTGACCCGGGTAGAAGGTGGTTTCGTCTCCCGTTCCACGCCCGGTTTCGCGCAGGCGGTGAAAGGCGAGTGAAAGGCAATGCACGGATGATCGCCACCACGGAAACGGTGAAAAGACATGTAGCGCAGGCAAAGTTGGCCTACGACGCGACCAAGGGTTAATGTGCGCGGCGTTCACGCTTGATTAGACTGCACCCGAATTTTTTCATGGCGCCCCGGCGACATGATCGAGCCCCGCGGCACTTGTCCGCGGGCCAGTTCTGAAGGAGTACGCATGGCTGTCTACAACTACGACGTAGTGGTGCTGGGTTCCGGCCCCGCCGGAGAAGGTGCGGCAATGAACGCCGCCAAAGCGGGGCGCAAGGTCGCGATGGTCGACAACCGTCGCCAGGTCGGCGGCAACTGCACCCACTTGGGCACCATCCCGTCCAAGGCACTGCGTCACTCGGTGCGGCAGATCATGCAGTTCAACACCAACCCGATGTTCCGCGCCATCGGCGAGCCGCGCTGGTTCTCCTTCCCCGACGTGCTGAAAAGCGCCGAGAAAGTGATTTCCAAGCAGGTCGCCTCGCGCACCGGCTACTACGCGCGCAACCGTGTCGATGTGTTCGTCGGCACTGGCAGCTTCGCCGACGAGCAGACCGTCGAGGTGGTGTGCGACAACGGTGTGCTGGAGAAGCTCAACGCCAAGCACATCATCATCGCCACCGGCTCGCGCCCATACCGCCCGGCCGATATCGACTTCCACCACCCGCGTGTCTACGACAGCGACACCATCCTCAGCCTCAGCCACACCCCGCGCAAGCTGATCGTCTACGGCGCCGGGGTGATCGGTTGCGAATACGCCTCGATCTTCAGCGGCATGTGTGCGGCCATGGTATCAACCAGGCGGCCAGGCTCATCGATGCTGTTGAGCGAGGACAGCACTTCGGCCGGAACCTTCTTGCCCAACTGCACGTATTGCTCGAACTGCGACAGCAGGCTGCGCACGAATACTTCGGACTCGCGCTCGGCCGCCTCGACTTCGTCGATCAACGCGACTTCGGCACGCACGTGCCCGTCGACTTCGGTGAAGCGTTCGACCGCACCGCGTTGCTCGCCCTCGACCAGCACCTTGACGGTGCCATCGGGCAGCTTGAGCAATTGCAGGACGGTGGCAATGGTGCCAACGCGGTACAGGGCGTCTTCGCCCGGATCATCGTCGGCGGGGTTCTTCTGGGCCAGCAGGAGGATCTGCTTTTCGCCCGTCATCGCGGCCTCGAGGGCTTCGATGGACTTCTCGCGTCCCACGAACAGCGGGATGACCATGTGCGGGTAGACTACGACATCGCGCAATGGCAAAAGAGGCAAGTCGAGGGTGGTCTTCATGATTTCGCCTCTACAGCGGCCTTATGGCCGGAAACCGGTGGAAATGATGCTTGGGCCTAATGTGGGGGCAGGTCCGCAAAATTACAAGCGTTGACGCCAGAAAAGCAGAAGGGGCCCGTAGGCCCCTTTCCTTGACGCATCGCCGAGCCCAATCAGGCGTCGGGCGCAGCCTTCGCTTGCGGCTCGCTGTTCTCGTAGATCAGCAGCGGTTGCGAGGTGCCCTCGATGACGCTCTCGTCGATCACCACCTTGCTGACATCCTTCGCAGAAGGAATCTCGTACATGGTGTCGAGCAACACACCCTCGAGGATCGAACGCAGGCCACGGGCACCAGTTTTGCGCTCCAAGGCCTTGCGAGCAACGGCCTTGAGCGCATCGCTGCGGAACTCGAGGTCGACGCTTTCCATCTCGAACAGCCTGGCGTACTGCTTGGTGAGGGCGTTCTTCGGCTCGGTAAGAATCTGCATCAGCGCAGCCTCGTCGAGCTCGTCGAGAGTTGCCAGCACCGGCAGGCGGCCAACGAATTCCGGAATCAGACCAAACTTGACCAGGTCATCCGGCTCGACCTCACGCAGGGACTCACCAACCTTCTTGCCTTCTTCCTTGCTGCGCACCTCGGCACCAAAACCGATACCACCCTTGGTGGAGCGATTCTGGATGACTTTTTCCAGGCCCGAGAAGGCGCCGCCGCAGATGAACAGGATGTTGCGCGTATCGACCTGCAGGAACTCCTGCTGCGGGTGCTTGCGACCACCCTGCGGCGGCACGGAGGCAACGGTGCCCTCGATCAGCTTCAACAGCGCCTGCTGCACGCCCTCGCCCGAGACGTCGCGGGTGATGGACGGGTTGTCCGACTTGCGCGAGATCTTGTCGATCTCATCGATGTAGACAATGCCCATCTGGGCCTTTTCCACGTCGTAGTCGCACTTTTGCAGCAGCTTCTGAATGATGTTCTCGACGTCCTCACCTACATAACCGGCTTCGGTCAGGGTGGTGGCGTCGGCGATGGTGAAAGGTACATTCAACAGGCGTGCCAGGGTTTCGGCGAGCAGGGTCTTGCCCGAGCCGGTGGGCCCGATCAGCAGGATGTTGCTCTTGCCGAGTTCGACTTCGTCGCCCTTCTTGTCACGCTGGTTCAGGCGCTTGTAGTGGTTGTACACCGCTACCGAGAGCACCTTCTTGGCGCGCTCCTGACCAATGACATACTGGTCCAGGATTCCGCTGATTTCTTTCGGCGAAGGCAATTTGTGCGCGCTGCTTTCGGCCTGGGCTTCCTGCACCTCCTCACGGATGATGTCATTGCACAGGTCGACGCACTCGTCGCAGATAAATACCGAGGGCCCGGCAATCAATTTGCGCACTTCGTGCTGGCTTTTGCCGCAGAAGGAGCAATAGAGCAATTTGCCGTTGTCCTCGCCGTTACGGGTGTCAGTCATTCGATCGATCCAATCCGGTAGGCTTGCAACACAAGATGAAGGCAATTGCGGGCTTTTTCAAGTCCACAGGTAGGCGCTTTCAGCGCCCACCTGCTCTGGCGCCTGGCTTCAGAGCGCCATTTTCCGCTTGTCGTAGACAGAGTCGATGAGACCGTACTCTTTCGCGCGATCAGCACTCATGAAGTTGTCACGCTCGGTGTCGCGCTTGATGGTGTCCAGATCCTGACCGGTGTGCTCGGCAAGCAGCCTGTTCAGGTTAGCCTTGATGCTGAGGATTTCCTGAGCATGGATCTCGATATCGGTCGCCTGGCCCTGGAAGCCGCCCAGCGGCTGGTGGATCATCACCCGCGAGTTCGGCAGGCAGTGACGCTTGCCCTTTTCGCCAGCAGCCAACAGGAAGGCGCCCATGCTGCAGGCCTGGCCAACACAGATGGTGGAGACATCCGGCTTGATGAACTGCATGGTGTCGTAGATCGACATGCCGGCGGTAACGGAACCGCCCGGCGAGTTGATGTAGAGATGGATATCCTTTTCCGGGTTTTCCGCTTCCAGGAACAGCAGTTGCGCCACTACCAGGTTGGCCATGTAGTCCTCTACAGGACCCACCAGGAAGATTACTCGCTCCTTCAACAGGCGCGAATAGATGTCGTAGGCTCGCTCGCCACGGGCGGACTGCTCGACAACCATCGGGACCAGGCCGCCTGCGGCCTGGATGTCAGAACTCTGCTGAATATAAGAATTGCGGGACATGTCCTGCACTCACTCCCAAATAGTCATGGCTTCAATAACGCACAAGCCAGCGCGAAGGCTGGCTTGTGGGGGTTCTTACGAGAGTAGCAAATCACTCAGCTTCGGCAGGAGCCTGTGCTGGTTTGACGGCTTCTTCGTACGAGACCGACTTGTCGGTCACAGTCGCTTTCTGCAGGACAGTATCTACAACTTGCTCTTCCAGCACAACCGAACGAACCTCGTTCAGTTGCTGGTCGTTCTTGTAGTACCAGGCGATGACCTGCTCGGGCTCCTGGTAGGCCGAGGCCATTTCCTCGATCATCTCGCGGACCTTGGCGTCGTCCGGCTTCAGCTCGAACTGCTTGACCACTTCAGCGACGATCAGGCCCAGCACCACACGGCGCTTGGCTTGCTCTTCGAACAGTTCGGCCGGCAGTTGTTCAGGCTTGATGTTGCCACCGAACTGCTGAACAGCCTGCACGCGCAGACGGTTGACTTCGTTCTCCAGCAGCGCCTTCGGCACTTCGATCGGGTTGGCGGCCAGCAGACCGTCCATGACCTGGTTCTTGACCTTGGCCTTGATCGCCTGGCGCAGCTCACGCTCCATGTTCTTGCGAACTTCGGTACGGAAACCTTCCAGGGTCGATTCCTTGATGCCGAACTGGGTGAAGAACGCTTCATTCAGCTCAGGCAGCACAGGTGCGGAAACACTGTTGACGGTGATGGTGAACTCGGCGGCCTTGTTGGCCAGGTCCAGGTTCTGGTAGTCCTCGGGGAAGGTCACGTTGACGACGCGCTCTTCGCCAGCCTTGGCGCCGACCAGGCCAGCTTCGAAGCCTGGGATCATGCGGCCGGAACCCAGTACCAGCTGGGTGCCCTTGGCCGAGCCGCCAGCAAAGGCCTCGCCATCGATCTTGCCGACGAAGTCGATGTTGACCTGGTCGTCGTCCTGCGCAGCGCGCTCGACGGCTTCGAAGCGCACGTTCTGCTTGCGCAGCACTTCCAGCATGTTGTCCAGGTCAGCGTCAGCCACTTCGGCGCTCAGGCGCTCGATGCTGATCGACTCGAAACCGGCAACCGAGAATTCCGGGAAGACTTCGAAGATGGCAACGAACTCGAGGTCCTTGCCCTTTTCGAACGACTTGGGCTCGACAGCCGGGGCGCCAGCCGGGTTCAGCTTCTGCTCGACCACGGCTTCGTAGAAGGAGGCCTGGACCAGGTCACCGAAGGCTTCCTGGCGGGCAGCGTCTTCGTAGCGCTGACGGATCACGCTCATTGGCACCTTGCCCGGACGGAAGCCGGCAACTTTGGCGCGCTTGGCAGTCTGCTGCAGACGCTTGTTGACTTCGGTCTCGACGCGCTCGGCCGGAACGGCGATGGTCATGCGGCGCTCGAGAGCGGAAGTGTTTTCAACAGAAACTTGCATGGATATTCCTCGTTGCACAGACGTTAGCCGGCGATAACCCGACTCCAGAATCAAGGGCGAATATTCTAGTGACTCGCACACCAGAAGTCACCCCACCCTGGACGATGGGAAACCTCACCGGTCGATTTCATTCAAAGGCCCGTGGCAAAGCGCACGAACCTGGCAAGTTAAAGGCTGCGAGCAGCATCGCCGCCACGCACCGGTAAAAAATTGTCAAACAACCACGCCCTGAAAACCACTCTTTCTATTAAGGGTCGATTTCGTTGAACTGGCAGTATTCCTCCCACTCCATCCCTAGCGCCTCGGCAACCTCGCGATGGGTCTCCAGGCGCATGGCCTGCAACTGCTCGGGGGTTTCGGCGATCAACTGCAACGCCAGCTCCCAGGGCTCGATGCCCTGCTCCTGCGCTGCATCCTCGAACGCCCATTCGATCTGCTGGGCCTGCTCGCGCGCGTCCAGCTCGCGGATCTCATCGAGCAGTTGCGGGTTGGCCTCGGCGAAACGCTGCAATGCCAAGGCCTGGCGTGCTTCTTTGGCAATCATTTGAGTATTCCTGGCACGACCCTCTGGGCCGACGATTCAACCGGCTGAAATCTAACAGCTTTTGAGTGTTGCGCAACAGAGGCCGAAGACGAGGGATAGCTCGATTGAAGCCGATCCCTATATAAAGGAAGGCACAGAAACAAAAAATGCCGCACGAGGCGGCATTTTCAGACGCTTCCATGCTGCATTGGCAGTCGATGAAAGCAAGAGATGGTGCGGACGAAGAGACTCGAACTCTTACAGCTTGCGCCGCTGGAACCTAAATCCAGTGTGTCTACCAATTTCACCACGTCCGCGTGGATCGCTTAAAACAAAGGCGCCCGATTATACAATCAAGGCGCCTTCGAGAATATGGGGTGGACGATGGGAATCGAACCCACGACAACTGGAATCACAATCCAGCGCTCTACCAACTGAGCTACGCCCACCATATTGCGGCATTGCGTTACATCTTCACTTGCGTGCCTAAGCTGCCTAATGGCGCACCCGGCAGGACTCGAACCTGCGACCATCCGCTTAGAAGGCGGATGCTCTATCCAGCTGAGCTACGGGCGCATATTCAATCTGCTTTCTGTTAGGATTGCAAATCAACTTTTAGCCGTACCGAACAAGCTAACAAATCCGCTCATTCTGCCTGACCTTGCTAACCAGTGCTAGGCTCTGCCCGACAAGTGCGACGAATTTTATAGACGAGCCCCAAGGTCGTCAACACATTTTTCAAAAAAATTTAAATTATTTAAGGGGTTAGGGGATTTGCCCGACCACCCGCCTTTGCCCTCGGGCCGTGTCGTGCGAGAATGCGCCCTCTTTTATGTTCCCTTCTCGATGGTTAATCACGCGTCTATGACTGCACACCTTATCGATGGCAAGGCGATCGCCGCCAACCTGCGCAAGCAGATCGCCCAACGTGTCGTGGAGCGCCGCCAGCAAGGCCTGCGTACACCAGGCCTGGCGGTGATCCTGGTCGGCACCGACCCCGCCTCCCAAGTCTATGTCTCGCACAAGCGCAAGGACTGCGAGGAAGTCGGCTTCATCTCGCAAGCCTTCGACCTGCCCAGCGATACCACGCAGCAAGCCCTGACCGACCTGATCGACCGCCTGAACGACGACCCGGCCGTCGATGGCATCCTGCTGCAACTGCCACTGCCCGCGCACCTGGACGCCTCGCTGCTGCTCGAGCGCATCCGCCCGGACAAAGACGTCGACGGCTTCCACCCCTACAACATTGGTCGCCTGGCCCAGCGTATCCCGCTGCTGCGCCCCTGCACCCCGAAAGGCATCATGACCCTGCTGCAAAGCACCGGGCAGGACCTGTACGGGATGAACGCGGTGATCGTCGGCGCCTCGAACATCGTCGGCCGCCCCATGGCCATGGAACTGCTGCTGGCCGGTTGCACCGTGACCGTGTGCCACCGCTTCACCCAGGACCTGGCTGGCCACGTTGGTCGTGCCGACCTGGTGGTGGTGGCCGCTGGCAAGCCGGGGCTGGTCAAGGGTGAGTGGGTCAAGGAAGGCGCCATCGTCATCGACGTGGGCATCAACCGCCAGGAAGACGGTAAGCTGGTGGGCGATGTGGTGTACGAAACCGCCCTGCCCCGTGCCGGCTGGATCACCCCGGTACCGGGTGGCGTCGGGCCGATGACCCGGGCGTGCTTGCTGGAGAACACGCTGTATGCGGCTGAAGAGCTGCATAAGTAAGCACTGCACACGCTGGATTTAGCCTCCAGCGGCACAATGGAAAACGGCACCTTTCGAGGTGCCGTTTTTTTTGCGAACGCGCCTGCGCGATCAACTCACTTGCGCGCCTCCTCCCACGACTTGAGCAGGTCGGCGTAGTTCACCGTCTCGCCCTTGGGCTTCTCGTTGGCCAGTTTGGGCTTCGGCGCGCCTGGCTGGTCGAACCAGTACTGCGCGTCCTTTTCCGGGTTGAGCTTCGGCGCACAGGTGGCCTGGGCATTGGAGCGCTGCAAACGTTCGAGCATGCGGTCCTGGTCGCGAGCCAGGGCGTCGAGCGCCTCCTGCGGGCTCTTCTCGCCGCTGGACACCGCGGCAATATGGCTCCACCACAATTGCGCAAGCCGTGGATAGTCAGGCACGTTGGTGCCGGTCGGGGTCCACTGCACGCGCGCCGGGCTGCGGTAGAACTCCACCAAGCCGCCGAGCTTGGGCGCCATCTCGGTCATGGCCTGGGAATTGATATCCGACTCACGAATCGGCGTCAGGCCGACGATGGTCTTCTTCAGCGACACCGTCTTCGACGTCACGAACTGCGCGTACAGCCAAGCGGCCAAGCGCTGCTTCTCGGGGGTGGACTTGAAGAAGGTCCAGGAACCAGTGTCCTGGTAGCCGAGCTTCATCCCCTCCTCCCAGTACGGCCCCTTGGGCGACGGCGCCATGCGCCATTTCGGCGTGCCATCGGCATTGACTACCGGCAGCCCCGGCTTGGTCATGTCGGCGGTGAAGGCCGTGTACCAGAAGATCTGCTGGGCGATATTGCCCTGGGCCGGCACCGGGCCTGCCTCGGAGAAGGTCATGCCCTGGGCTTCCTTCGGTGCGTAGGCGCGCATCCAGTCCACGTATTTCTGGGTGGCGAACACCGCCGCCGGGCCGTTGGTGTCGCCACCGCGGGTGACACTGGAGCCCACCGGGTGGCAGTCCTCCACGCGAATGCCCCACTCATCCACCGGCAGGCCGTTGGGCAGCCCCTTGTCGCCGCCACCGGCCATGGAGAACCAGGCATCGGTGAAGCGCCAGCCCAGCGATGGGTCCTTCTTGCCGTAGTCCATGTGCCCGTACACACGCTTGCCGTCGATTTCCTTGACGTCCTCGGTGAAGAACTTGGCGATGTCCTCATAGGCCGACCAGTTCACCGGCACGCCCAGCTCGTAGCCGTACTTTTCCTTGAACTTGGCTTTCAGGTCCGGCCGCTCGAACCAGTCGGCGCGGAACCAGTAGAGGTTGGCGAACTGCTGGTCAGGCAGTTGGTAGACCTTGCCATCAGGCGCGGTGGTGAAGGAAATGCCGATGAAGTCCTTCAGGTCCAGGGTTGGCGAGGTGTAGTCCTTGCCTTCATTGGCCATCAGGTCAGTGATCGATTGCACCTTGCCATAGCGGAAATGGGTACCGATCAAGTCGGAGTCGTTCACCCAGCCGTCGTAGATGTTCTTGTCAGACTGCATCTGGGTTTGCAGCTTCTCCACCACATCGCCTTCCTGCAGCAGGTCGTGGGTCAGCTGGATGCCGGTGATTTCGCTGAAGGCCTTGGCCAGCACCTTGGACTCGTACTCGTGAGTGGTGATGGTTTCCGACACCACGTTGATCTTCATCCCACGAAACGGTTCGGCAGCCTTGATGAACCACTTGAGTTCGGCCAACTGCTGCTCGGCGCTGAGGGTGGACGGCTTGAACTCGCTGCCGATCCATTTCTTGGCCGCATCTTCGTACTGGTCGGCCCAGGCCGTACCGTGCAGGCCGGCGAGCACCAGCAGTGCGGCCAGGGTCAAATGTCGCGGTTTCTTGTCGTTATCGAACATTGTGAACTCCCTATTGAATTGATCCACCACGCCGGCCTAACCCCAGCGCAGCACCACCACGAGCCAGGCCAGCGACAGCAGCGAGGCCACCCACAAGGGCCAGTCGCTGAGCCCGACTACCGCAAGGTGCAGATAGGCGCTGGCCAGCAGGCCGATGAACAGCCGGTCGCCACGGGTGGTGACGATCGGCAGGAAACCACGGCGCTCCAGGCAAGGGCGCCGCAGCTCGAACACGGTCATGCAACTCAACAACAGCCCCACGGCGGCGAAGAACAGCGCCGTGGGCAGGGTCCAGGCCATCCACTCCATTGCCTTGCCTCCTTACACCCGGCCCAGGGCAAAGCCCTTGGCCACATGGTTGCGTACGAACCAGATCACCAGCATGCCAGGCAGGATGGTCAACACCCCGGCGGCCGCCAGCACGCCCCAATCGATACCCGAGGCCGACACGGTGCGGGTCATCACCGCCGCGATGGGCTTGGCGTCCACCGAGGTCAGGGTGCGCGCCAGCAGCAGTTCGACCCACGAGAACATGAAGCAGAAGAACGCCGTCACGCCGATGCCGGGGCCGATCAGCGGCACGAAGATCTTCACGAAGAAGCGCGGGAAGCTGTACCCGTCGATGTAGGCGGTTTCGTCGATTTCCTTCGGCACCCCGGACATGAAGCCTTCGAGAATCCACACCGCCAGCGGCACGTTGAACAGGCAGTGGGCCAGGGCCACGGCGATGTGGGTGTCGAACAGGCCGATGGACGAATACAGCTGGAAGAAAGGCAGCAGGAACACTGCCGGCGGCGCCATGCGGTTGGTGAGAAGCCAGAAGAACAGGTGCCGGTCGCCGAGGAAGCGGTAGCGCGAGAAGGCGTAGGCCGCAGGCAACGCCACGGCCAGCGAAATCACGGTGTTCAGGCACACGTAGTACAGCGAATTGAGGTAGCCGTTGTACCAGCTGGGGTCGGTGAAGATCACCCGGTAGTTGTCCAGGGTAAAGGCATGCGGCCACAAGGTCAGGCCGCCGAGGATCTCGGTGTTGCTCTTGAACGACATGTTCAGCAGCCAGTAGATCGGCACCAACAGGAAGAAGAAGTACAGTAGCAGCGGTACGGTCTTGCGCAGGGTCATGGCCTAGTCCTTATCGGAGTGGGTCATGGCGGTATAGAACAGCCAGGACACCAGCAGGATGATCAGGAAATACACCAGCGAGAACGCCGCCGCCGGCCCCAGGTCGAACTGCCCCACCGCCATGCGCGTGAGGGTCTGGCTCAGGAAGGTGGTGGCGTTGCCCGGCCCGCCACCGGTAAGCACGAACGGCTCGGTGTAGATCATGAAGCTGTCCATGAAGCGCAGCATCACGGCAATCAGCAGCACGTTCTTCAACTTGGGCAACTGGATGTGCCGGAACACCGCCCAGTTCGAGGCGCGGTCGATTCGCGCCGCCTGGTAGTAGACGTCGGGGATCGCACGCAAGCCGGAGTAACACAGCAGCGCCACCAGCGAGGTCCAGTGCCAGACGTCCATCACCAGCACGGTGATCCAGGCATCGAACGGGTCGCCGGCATAGTTGTAGTTGACCCCGACCTTGGCCAAGGTAGCGCCGAGCAGTCCGATGTCGGCGCGGCCGAAGATCTGCCAGATGGTGCCCACCACGTTCCACGGGATCAGCAGCGGAATGGCCATGACGATCAGGCACACCGAGGCCATGCGCCCGCGGGTGGGCATGGTCAGGGCGATGGCGATACCCAGCGGGATCTCGATCAGCAGCACGCAGCCTGAATAGATGAACTGGCGCAGCAAGGCATCGTGCAGGGCCGGGTCGCGCAGCACCTGGCGGTACCAGTCGGCGCCGACGAAGTAGCGGTTGGACGCGTCGAAGATGTCCTGCACCGAATAGTTGACCACGGTCATCATCGGTATCACGGCGCTGAACGCCACCAGCAGGAACACCGGCAGCACCAGCCACCAGGCCTTGTTGTTCTGCACCTTGTTCATGGCTGCGCCTCCAGCAGGACATCGTCGACATAAAGCATCAGCCACTGCGCCGGCAAACCGACCCACGCCCGCCCTTCAGGCAGCGGGCGGTCCTCGCCCAGGCGCGCCTTGAGGGTAATGCCGGCAAGTTCCAGGGTGACGATGCGGTAGGTGCCAAGGTCCTCCACGTCCACCACCTGGGCCTCGAAGGTGTCGTCTAGGGGGCGATCCCAGAGCTGCACGAACTCCGGGCGGATGCCCACTTGCAGGCGCCCACCCGAGGTCTGCGCCAGGCGCTCGCGCAAGCCTTCCGGCAGCGCCAGGTGCAGGCCACCGAAGCTCACGCCATCGGCCTCGGCGCGCACGTCGATCAGGTTCATGCCGGGGCTGCCGATGAAGTAGCCGACGAAGGTGTGTCGGGGCCGCTCGAACAGCTCGCGCGGAGTACCGAACTGGACGATGCGTCCGCCGTGCATCACCGCGATCTTGTCGGCGAAGGTCGAGGCCTCCAGCTGGTCGTGGGTGACGTAGATCATGGTGATGTTGAATTGCTCGTGGATCTGCTTGAGCTTGCGCCGCAGCTTCCACTTCAGGTGTGGGTCGATCACCGTCAGCGGCTCGTCGAAGAGGATCGCCGACACGTCGTCGCGCACCAGGCCCCGGCCCATGGAGACCTTCTGCTTTTCATCGGCACTGAGGTTGCGCGCCTTCTTTTTCAGCACGCCGCCCAGGTCGAGCACCTCGGCCACCTCCTCGACCCGCGCCCTCACCCGAGCCTCGTCCAGGCCCTGGTTACGCAAGGGGAAGGCCAGGTTGTCGAACACGCTCATGGTGTCGTACACCACCGGGAACTGGAACACCTGGGCGATGTTGCGCTCCTGGGGCGACAGGCCGTTGACCGGCTTGCCATCGAACAGCACCTGGCCGTGGGAAGGGCTGAGCAGGCCGGAAATGATATTGAGCAAGGTCGACTTGCCGCAGCCCGAAGGCCCCAGCAAGGCATAAGCACCGCCCTGCTCCCAGACATGTTCCAGCTCATGCAGGGCGTAGTCGGCCGCCTCAAGGGGCTGGCGGCTGTAGCTGTGAGCCAGTTGCTGCAGGCGGATCTCGGCCATCAGGCACTCCTCGCCTGGCGCAGGCCCGGGGCCTGCACCAGTTGCCCGGCGCTGTCGAAGACGAACAGCTTGTGAGTGGGGATGAACACCGGCACCTGGGTGTCCACCTGGTATTCGTGCACGCCCGGCAAGTGCAGGATCATCCGCCAGTGCTCGTTGCGCACATGCAGGAAGGTTTCCGAGCCGCTGATCTCGGCCAGTTCCACCTGCACCGAAAGCTCCAGGTCGTCGTCATGGGACGGCACCAGGGTGATGTGGCTGGGGCGCACGCCGAAGCGGTAATCGCCGTCGGCCAGGCTGCTTAAATCGGCCGTGCGGGCGAAATGCACGGTGCCGGCCAGGCTCACTTCGTTGCCGGTAATGCGCCCCGGCACCAGGTTGATCGGCGGTTCGCTGAACAGCTCGGCGGCCAGCACGTTGCGCGGCTTGTGGTAGACCTCGGCGGTGGGGCCGCTCTGCACGATGCGGCCTTCGTGCAACAGGGTGGTGGTGCCGCCCAGGGCCAGGGCCTCGTTGGGCTCGGTGGTGGCGTACACGGCAATGCAGTTGCGCGCGGCGAACAGCTCGCGCAGCTCCTGGCGCAGACCTTCGCGCAGCTTGTAGTCGAGGTTGACCAGCGGCTCGTCGAACAGGATCAACGACGCGTCCTTGACCAGCGCACGGGCCATCGCCGTGCGCTGCTGCTGGCCACCCGAAAGCTCCAGGGGCAGGCGACCCAGGTAGGGCTCGATGCGCAGCATGCTGGCGGTTTCCTGCACGCGGCGGCGAATCTCGTCCTCGGCCATGCGCGCCTGGCGCAGTGGCGAGGCGATGTTCTCGAACACGGTCAGGGTCGGGTAGTTGATGAACTGCTGGTAGACCATCGAAACGTTACGCTGGCGCACCGGCACGCCAGTGACGTCCTCGCCATTCATCAGCACCCGCCCGCTGTCGGGGCGGTCGAGGCCGGCCATCAGGCGCATCAGGCTGGTCTTGCCGGCCAGGGTACGGCCGAGCAGTACGTTGAACGAGCCAGGCTCGAAACGCAGGCTGGCTTCGGCGATCCAGGCCTGGTTGTCGACATGGCGGCTAACTTGCTCCAGCACCAGGGTCATGGTGGGGCCTTTTTGTGATTGTTTGCGCCGAATGGAGCCAGAACCATGCCAGTTCGCTGCAACCGCTCTGGCGCGCCGTTTGGTCGAAAAGCCGAGGTATCGGCCTGTTCACCTGCGAACGAAAATGAACAGTTTCGCTGAACAACTGAACACTCGAGACATTGACAATGAACAGTCCTGGACGACACTTGAGGACGGTCCCTGACAACAACAATTCACACAGGACAGGCCCATGGCCGCCACTATGACCCACGCACACCTGATCCAGGCTTCCTGGGCCCGCTGCCGCGAGCACGGCCTGCAACCGCACAACGCACCGGACTTCGACTGCCTCACCGGCGCCGAGCTCGGCGCCCTTCTCGAGCGTCGCCAGGCCTTGCTGCAACTGACCCGCGACGACGTGCTGCCGCGCTACGACCACCTGCTCACCAACTCCAGCTACCTGGTAATGCTGGCCGACGCCA
Organism: Pseudomonas sp. NPDC089554; assembly: GCF_050280645.1. Taxonomy (NCBI): domain Bacteria; kingdom Pseudomonadati; phylum Pseudomonadota; class Gammaproteobacteria; order Pseudomonadales; family Pseudomonadaceae; genus Pseudomonas; species Pseudomonas sp. NPDC089554. The sequence goes on along the minus strand of NZ_JBNNVR010000044.1, from coordinate 21,968 downwards.
GCGGCTGCCTGCTCGATGCCTGGGGCACGCGGCGCTTCGTCGAACCGCACCAGCAGCATGGCTTCGTCGCCGGCGCGCACTGGCATGAACGCGGAGTCGGCACCAACGCCTTGGGCACCGCACTGGTGTGCGGCGAGGCGATCCACGTCGGCCAGGACGAGCATTTCCTGCGCCAGAACCGCTACATGGCCAGCGCCGCCGCGCCGCTGTTCGATGCCGAGCGCCGCCTGGTGGGCGTGCTCGACGTGTCCAGCGACGGCTATCTGCCCGCCGCGCAAACCCTGGGCCTGGTGCGCATGATGAGCCAAGGCCTGGAGAACCGCCTGATCCTTGCCCAGCAAGGCGACCAGCACGCTCAGTTGCTGTTCAACACCGCCCAGGACAACCTCGACAGCCCCTGGGCCGGGCTGCTGCTGTTCGATGACCGCGGGCGGGTGGTGGCGGCCAACCATCGCGCCGACAGCCTGCTCGGCCAGGACACCCTGCGCCATACCCTCGAGCAGTTGTTCCAGACGCCCCTGCGGCACATCCTCGAACAACCCGAAGGCCACCCCTTCGCCCTGCACGCCACCGGCCGCCACCGGTTTCACTGCCAGTGGCGCGCCCCGCGCCAGGTCGCCGGCCGACCTACGCCCAGCGAGGCCACCGACCCACGAGTGACAAAGGCCTTGCACCAGGCCGGGTTGCTGCTGGAAAAAGACATCCCGGTGCTGATCCAGGGCGAGACCGGGGTGGGCAAGGAGGTGTTCGTCAACGCCCTGCACAACGCCAGCAGCCGCGCCGGGCGGCCCCTGGTGGCCGTGAACTGCGCGGCGATCCCGGCAGAGCTGGTGGAGTCGGAGCTGTTCGGCTACGAAAAAGGCGCCTTCACCGGCGCGCACCACAAGGGCAACCCAGGGCTGATCCGCAAGGCCGACGGCGGCATCCTGTTCCTCGACGAGATCGGCGAGATGCCCCTGGCCACCCAGGCACGCCTGCTGCGTGTGCTGCAATCGCGCAGCATCCAGCCGCTGGGCAGCGGCGACCCGGTGCCGGTGGACATTCGCGTGGTCTCGGCGAGCAACCTGGACCTGGCCGCCGAAGTGCGCGCCGGGCGCTTTCGCCAGGACCTCTACTACCGCATCGCAGGTCTCGCCCTGGCGTTGCCGGCCCTGCGCGAACGCAGCGACCGCCGCGCCCTGATCGAGCAAGTGCATGGCCGCTACCGCGACCCCAGGCAGCCGACGCGCTTGCCCGAGGCGATCCTGGTATTGCTCGAACGCCACCCTTGGCCGGGCAACCTGCGCGAGCTGGTGAGTGTGATGCAAGTGGCGCTGGCCCTGGCCGGCGAAGGGCCGATCGGGTTGGAGCACCTGCCGCCGGGGTTTCTGGCCGAAGCCTGCGAACCGCTGCCTGAAGCGCCGGCCGAGGACGCCGATCTGCAAGCGCTGGTCAGCCGCAGCAACGGCAACCTGTCGGCGGTGGCGCGGGAACTGGGCATCAGCCGCACGACACTGTACAAGCGCCTGGGCGAGCAGAAGGCACTGTCCTAGCCGCATGCTGTCGGGGTGGCCCACCCCGACGTACCCCGCTACCACACACCCCGAGGTCATCCCCCTAACCTCGCGGCTCCGTCCCCCCAGGAGCCGCGACCATGTACCTCTCGCCCAACCTCGCCCTGATCGACCAGCGCCTGCCAAGCTGGCTGCGCAATGCATCGCCCGAGCGGCATGAACAACTCAAGCAGCGCGTGCTGCAAGGCCACCGGGCCTTTCGCGCACTGCGTCAGGCGCTGGAGCCGGTTCAGGGCATCCAGACGTTCTGCCGTCCCTTGCTGGATCAAGCCCTGGCCAACAATTTTCCCGAGCAAACTCTGCCGGATGTGCACACTGCCAGGGTGCGACTCGAGGACGACGGGCATACCCTGTCCTGGCTCGAAGCGGCCCTGCAGAACCTCGACGAAGCCTCGAACATCACCCTCTACGCGTCGCCCTACACCACCGAGCACCTGGCGCTGGACACCACCCGTTTCATCAAGACGATCCGCACCCTCGACCTGGGCCAGCGCTACCAGGACCACCTGCATGAGCACCTCGACACCGACGTCTTCCGAGCCCTGCTGCGCAATCAGGACCACGCCACCTTCGCCGCAACACTGACCCAAGCCCACCTGCAAGGTCTGCTCGACAGCCGCGGCGAACAACTGGGCGAGGCCGCGCTGGCGGACCTTGAGCATATCCCCTCCCCCGACGGCACCCAGCGCACGCTCGAATGCCACTACCTGAGCGTGTTCGGCATCCCCTTGAACGGCCCGCTGATACTGCGACTGACGCCTACTCGACGCACCGAACCCTGCCTGCTGTACATCCCCGGCGACCCCCAGGCCCCCTTGCGCCAGTACCCATCGCAACGTGCCCTGGGCCTGGCGCTGACCCGGCGCCTGTGGCAACACGAATACCGCGCGTTCTTCAGCCGCTTCGTCGCCCAGGCGCAGCAGCCCCTGTTCGTCGAGCGCCTGAGGAACACCTTGTTCCCTCACTACCCCTACGACACGCTGCAAACCGAGCCGCCGGTGCTGGAGAAAGGTGAGCACTTCGGTTGGCTGCGCCTGGCATTCCCGCCAGTACACGGGATCTGGCAGCAGACCCTGGACAAGAACGCCCGGCTACCCTGGACCTTGACGCCCTGGCCAGGCGGCGACTGTTTCAGCGCCAGGACCCGCAGCCATGTGGCACTGGCCCTGAGCGATGCTGCTGCGGTCGCCGTGCCCGTAGCGCAGCACGACGCCGCCGCCCGCCGTGCGCGTATCGAAAGTTGGCTGAAGCTGGGGCTTGGCGTGGCCAATGTCGCCGGGTTGCTGGTACCGGCCCTGGGGGAGCTGATGATGGTCGTGGGTGGCGCGCAACTGGTCGACGAATTTCTCGATGGCGTGCACGCCGCCAACGAAGGCGATGCCGACGCGGCGCTCAGCCACCTGTTCGACATCGTCCTGAACCTGGCCCAGGTGGCCGCGCTGGGCAGTGCCGAGTCGTTCAGCGAACCGGCAGGTGTGCTGCACGGCTGGCACGTGGCGGGCACAGGGGCGAAGGCTCGGCTGTGGAGCGGCGAGCTGGCGCCTTTCGCGCGCAGCGTCGAATGGTCTGAACAGACCGCACCCGCCATGGATGGCCTCATCGACTGGCAAGGCCACCGCTGGATCGAGCTGCAAGGCCAGAAACTGTCGATCGCCCGCGGCCCACAGGCCCGCTGGCGGCTGTCCGCCAGCCGCGCACATCGCCACCCGCCCACACTGCTGGGCAATACGCGCAGCCCATGGCTGCTCGAACACGAACGCCCGCTGAGCTGGCAAGGCCCGCCCCTGTTGCGCAGGCTGGCAATGGCGGCCACCACCCTGGATGACCAGGCCCTGCAACACGCACTGCGTTGCAGCGGGCACAACGAGGCCGAGGTACGTCAGTGGCTGCTCGACCATCAAACACCGCCAGCACGCATGCTCGATAGCCTCGAACTGTTCGGTGCCACACGCTTTCCCGCCGCGGCCCCTGCCTTGCCTGGCGATGAAGTGCTGGTCCGCGACTTCCCCTCCCTGAGCAGCAGGTCTCGCACTCAACTGCTCGGCGAAGCCAAACCCGTTGACCTGGCCGCCCTGCAACGCAGCGCTCGCCTGCCCCTGGCGTTGGCGGAAAGCGCTCGCTACCACCTGCGCGAAGCCAGGATCATGCGCGCCCTGGCAGCCTTCCATGGCCTGGGCGATGCAGCGCACGACCGCGACCTGCTGGCACTGGCCAACCTCGAGCGCCTGCCTGGCTGGACCGGCAACACCCGGGTGGAGCTGCGCGACATGCGCCCCGACGGCCCTCTGCTCAGCGCCGTCGGCGCTGAAGAGCTGCCCACCAAGCGGGTAGTGCGCAGTGAAAGCGGTTACCAACCGTTCGACGCCCTCGAACAATCCTTGGGTAACCCCTCAGACCTGTACCAGGCACTGCTGAACGCTCTGCCCGACGATGAGCGCATCGCCCTGGGCATGCAAATCCACGAACCCGGCACCTTGCGCGATACCCTGTTCGAGCTGGCCGCCAGCGACCGCGCGCGCACAGCACGAGCACTGGGCATGACCCCCATTCGCCCGATGTATCGATTGCCTACGCGCACCTTGTACGACACGCGGCTCGGCTACCGCCTGAGTGGCCGCAGCAGCGGCATGCTGAGCGACGACGAGCTGTTCGACCAGCTTTACCCCAGCCTCGACGCGACCGACCGGCAAACCTTGCGCCAGCGTCTGCGCGAGCAGGCCGGCGAGCAACCAGGGGCATTCGGCCGTCTACTCGAACAACAGCGCAGCGACTACCAACGCCTGGACAGCACGCTGGAGCGATGGATCGACGAGACCGGCGAGCTGTCGGGCGCCCCACTGGAGCTGCGCCGGGCCGCACGAAGCATCGCCGCCCAGCGCCTGCGCCGCGCCTGGCGACTGGAAACCGAAGGCGACCCGCTCGCCTCGATCGACTACGTGACCCTGGAGCTTCGCGCCAACCACCTTGGCGCCCTACCCGCCCTGCCCATTCATCTGGAGGGCGTGCGCCATCTGAGCCTCACCGGCATCCCTGCGATGGTCGACCTCGACAACCTCGGCGCGTTCCTGGAGGCCTTCCCCAGGCTGTCCGCCGTCGACCTGTGCGGCAACAACCTCATGCACCTGCCAGGACAGCTCGGCAATCTCGACCAATTGATTGCCCTGGACCTGTCGGAAAACCAACTGCAACTCGACAGCGGCCCCACCCTGGATGTGCTAAGCCGCCTCACTGGGCTGCTGCGCCTGAACCTCACCGATGCCGTCCAGGGCCTTCCTGTCGATGCCCTGGCGCGCCTGGCACAACTGCCGTCACTGCGCAGCTTCCAGGCGGACCTGAACAGCCTGAACCTGACCGACGCACATTTCGACGCGCTGGCGCAGTGGCCAGCGCTGCGCTCCATCAGCCTGGGCAACAACGACATCACCCTGACCGAGCAGAGCCGCAACGCCCTCGCCAGCCTTACCCAGCTCAGCGGCCTGTATCTGCACGACAACCCTTTGGGGCTCGCGCCCGACCTGACCGGTTGGCACAGCCTGGAAATACTGGACCTTCAGGACTGCGGGCTGGAAAATTGGCCACAGGGTCTGGAAGCGCTGATGCGTCGCGAGCCCCTGGCGCTACGCGACCTCGACCTCAGCGACAACCACCTCAGCGACGCACCGGCGTTGGCAGGCAGCAGTTTCTCCACGATGGTCAACAATGGCGGCACCGCCAACTTCAACTTCAACAACAACCCCTTCACACCTGACGCGATGGCGCGCTTGGCCGAGGCCTTCCAGGTGCCCGACGCACAGCCTGTCGCGACGGCTCCTTGGTATGCCGACTGGCCCGAGGCGCTGCGAGACCACGTCATCATGACCAGCCCCGATGTCGAATGGCAGCCGTTGTACGCCTTGTTCGACCGCCTTCCAGATACGTTCGAGTACATCGCCCATCCGCAGGCGTTTAACGCCCGTATGCAGCACGTGCTGCGCGTACTGAGCACCCCGGCGCAGGCGCAGGCCGGCGAAGGCTGGGGGCTGAGCGAAGTGCACCAGCAAATCAACGATCAGCTCAACGATGCCGCCCAGGCCTGCATCGACCAGGCCAGCCTGCTGTTCCAGCAAGTCGAAACCGACGTCATGCTGTGGCAGACCATGGCCAATGCCAGCAGCGCGGCCGAGAACGACGCCGTGGCCGTGGCCTGCCTCAACGCCCTGCTGCGCCAGCGCCTGCTGGACGAACGCATCGGCGCGCTCTACAACGCACGGATCGCCCGACGCCAGGCCCTCAGCGCCGCCACCGACGACGCCGCGCTGGAAGCTGCCCCCGCCCTGCATGCCGATGACGACATCCGCGACACATCGCTCACCGAGCCCAACTTCCTCCTCGACGAGCTGGAAATGGCACTCGCCGCGCGCATGCAACTACGCGACGCGCTCGGCCTGCCCCCTCAACCTGGCGACATTGCCTTCGGCCACCTCGCACGCCTGAGCGACGCGACCCTGGAACGCCTGGCCCAAGCCGTATCGAGCGAGGCTAGCGCCCAGCGCGTGGTGGATTGGGCACTGCAACAGCGGTTCTGGCAAACCTGGCTGCGCCGCCTAAGGCCACAGGAATTCACGCAGCAGGCCCGGGATTGGGAGGGCGCCAGCGAGTATCACAATGCACTCAGCGAAGCCGGGCCGCAGGGCGAGGCCTATCGTGGGCCAGCGGTTCCCGCAGGCTACATCGACGCCTTGCAAGGTGAACTGGGTGACGTGCCGGGACTGGTATGGAGCCTCGATGGCGTGGTGCAGCGGGTCGACCTGGTGTCCAACCGCTACCCCAACGAAAGTGCACTGTACCAACGCGCCAGCGAGCTGCTGTTGAGCAGTCGCCAGGTGCAGGAAACGGCATTGGCCAGGCGTCTGACCATGGAAATCGTGCAGGCACACACAAGCTGAATAAACGCGGCGCGACCGTCTCTACCGCCCTTCTGACCGAGGCGTGCTTCAGCCGCCTCGGCAGCTACTGGGTGAAAAAGCGCCTCGATCGTACGACAACTGGTCAGACCGGTAAGGCCAAAAATTCTTGCAATGTAGGAAGTTTCAGAGTTTTATGGGGCGGCAGTGAACAAACCGGTAAGACCACAATAATTAAGTCCTGCGCTCTTTGCCCCCGTGCCGGGCGCCGAAGCAAGGACACCGACCAGAGACTCCTCCCATGCTCAAATGGTGTTCGCGTTCAATCTTCCTGCAAGTCGTTCTAGGCCTTGTCCTCGGCGTGGCTTGCGGCCTCAGCTTTCCCGACCTTTCCCTTGAACTCAAACCCCTGGGCGACGGCTTCATCAAGCTGATCAAGATGCTCATCGGGGTGATCGTGTTCTGCGTGGTAGTCAGCGGTATCTCCGGTGCCGGCGACCTGAAGAAGGTCGGGCGCATCGGCTTGAAATCGGTGATCTATTTCGAGGTGCTCACCACCATCGCCCTGGTCATCGGCCTGGTGCTGGCCTTCTCCACCGGCATCGGCAGCGGCGCCAACATCCACCTTGACCAGCTATCCAGTGCCGACGCCAGCAGCCTGGCCGAGCGTGGCCAGCACATCAACGGCACGGCGGCATTCCTGATGGGGCTGATCCCGACCTCGGTGGTCGGCGCCTTTGCCGACAACAACATCCTGCAAGTGCTGCTGTTCGCCGTGCTGTTCGGCAGCGCGCTGAACCTGGTGGGCGAGTCGGCCTCGGGCATTTCGCGGCTGATCAACGAGCTGAGCCACGTGGTGTTCCGCATCATGGGCATGATCGTGCGCCTGGCGCCGCTGGGCGTGTTCGGCGCCATCGCCTTCACCACCAGCAAGTACGGCCTGGAGTCGCTGCAACACCTGGGCGGTCTGGTGGCGCTGTTCTACCTCACCTGCGCAGGCTTCGTGCTGTTGATCCTGGGTACCGTGATGCGCCTGTCGGGCCTGAAGCTGGTGCCGTTCATCAAGTACCTGCGCGAAGAGCTGACCATCGTCCTTGGCACCGCCTCCTCCGACGCCGTGCTGCCGCAGGTGATGCGCAAGCTGGAGCACCTGGGCATCGGCAGCTCCACCGTAGGCCTGGTGATTCCCACTGGCTACTCGTTCAACCTCGACGGGTTCTCCATCTACCTGACCCTGGCCATCGTGTTCATCGCCAACGCCACCGGCACGCCACTGGCCATGAGCGATTTGCTGACCATCCTGCTGGTGTCGCTGGTGACCTCCAAAGGTGCCCACGGTATCCCGGGCTCGGCGCTGGTGATCCTGGCCGCCACCCTCACTGCCGTGCCAGCGATTCCGGTGGTGGGCCTGGTACTGGTATTGGCGGTGGACTGGTTCATGGGCATTGGCCGGGCGCTGACCAACCTGATCGGCAACTGCGTCGCCACCGTGGCCATCGCGCGCTGGGAGCGTGATATCGACATGGAGCGTGCGCACAACGTACTGTCCGGCAAGCCTGGCTTCGCGCCCGTGCCTCGTACCAAGCAGGGCCATGCCCATCAACAGGAATTCTGAACCTGGCACAGCCGGCGCCCAGCGCCGGCCTACCAGCGTCAAGGAGCGAACCGTGATCAGCTCGTCGACCGTCGTCAATTCAGTGGTTGAGAAACTGCGCCAGGCCCTGGCCCGCGGCCAATGGCGCAGTGGTGAAATGCTACCCGGCCAGCGCGAACTGGCCGAACAGCTGGGTATCAGCCGCCCTAGCCTGCGCGAAGCGGTGACCGTGCTGGAAACCCTGGGCCTGGTGCGTTCTATGCCGGGCAAGGGCGTGCTGGTGCTCGACCCCGAGCTGGCCGACCCCGCTCAAGCCGCCGACGCGGGCCAAGCCGCCAGCCTGGCCGATGTGCTGGAGCTGCGCTACACCCTCGAGCCGTTCATAGCAGGCCTGGTGGCACAGTCGGCCGGCAACCAGGAAATCGGCCAACTGCGCCTGACCCTGATGGACATGCGCGAGGCCCTCGACGCCGACGACAGCGAGGCTGGCGCAGCGGCCTACATCGCCTTCCATGAAGCGCTGTTCGCCCTGACCACCAACCCGATCTTCCAGAGCGTGGTGCAGCAAACCAGCAATGCCCTCAAGCAAAGCACCGCGATGCTCCACGACTCCCCCGAGCACCTGGCCGCACGACTGGCCGAGAACGAAGCCGTGGTGCGCGCCATCCGCAGCCGCAACAGCGCCCAGGCCAGCGCGCAGATGCGCCAGCACATTCTTGCCGAAGGCCAGCGCATGGGCATCGAACTGAACATTCCCGATGAAGGCCCAGGGCAATGACCCGAGGAGAACGACCATGACCGCCTGCGCCGTCCCCCGCTTGCCCGAGCTGGTTCGTAGCACAGAACCCCGGCTGTCCGCCGAGCAAATCTACCCACGGCTGTTCGACGCCATCCTCGAGCAGCGCCTGCCGCCCGGCAGTGCTTTGCCCGAGCAAGCGCTGGGCAACGCTTTTGGTGTCAGCCGCACGGTCATCCGCCGGGTGCTGGGGCGGCTGTCCGATCAGCAGGTGGTGGTGCAGCGCCCCAGCCATACCGCGCACCTGGCCGCCCCCGATCCACAGCAGGCGCGCCAGGTGCTCAGCGCCCGGCGCCTGGCCGAGACCACCCTGATCAGCCTCGCCACCCAACGTGCCCGGCCGACGCAGATCCGCCAACTGCGCCAGTTGGTGGAGCGCGAGCGCCAGCACCACGAAAGCGGTGAACGCTGCACAGCCATTCGCCTGGGCGGCGAGTTCCACCTCAAGCTTGCACAGATGGCCAACAATGCACCGCTGGTGCGTTTTCTCAACGGCCTGGTGCCGATGACCTCGCTGATCATCGCCCGCTACGAATCGCCCTGCTGCGACCACTGCGCCTGGCAGGAACACACGGCGATCATCGATGCGGTGGAAAGCGGCGACGCGGCCCAGGCCCTGAGCCTGATGCACCAGCATCTGGACCGCCTGGAAGCCAAGCTGGACCTCGATCAGCCCGAACGCGCGTAACGCTTGCGATGTTCCATGGCGCCCAACGACGCTGCGCATTACCATGCGCAGCGCTTGCAGCATGCCATTGGAGGCCACATGAACCACGACATCGCGCCAGTGGGTGCGGAACACTTCGACCGACTCACCGAGGTCTGGGAAGCTGCGGTGCGGGCGACCCACGACTTTCTCCCGGCAGGCTACATCGAGCGTCTGCGCCCGCAGGTGCGCGACCAGTACCTGGGCTTCGTTCAACTGCGCGCCTGGCGTGATGCGCACGGGGTCATCCAGGGCTTTGCCGGGGTGCATGAAGGCAAGCTGGAAATGCTCTTCATCGACCCGGCCAGCCGCGGCCAGGGCATTGGCAAGGCGCTGCTGGCACAGGTCATCGACGAACTGGGAGTGCATGAAGTCGATGTCAACGAACAGAACCCGCAGGCTGTGGGCTTTTATCTGAGCCAGGGTTTCGTCCAAGTCGGGCGTTCGCCGCTCGACGGGCAAGGCGATCCCTACCCCTTGCTGCACCTGGCGCTGCAACGCAGCGCCTGACCCTCTCGGCACTTCTATACTCAGGTAACTCCTAAAGCCTTTACCTTCGGGGGGCTACCTGCGTGAAGCCGCTCGTGCTGCTGTGCCTGTTCCTGGCGCTGTCCGGCTGTGCCGGTAAGCGCCCTGCCGCGCCACCACCGGCCGCCTTGCCACCGGCCGTCTGGCAGCAGATCGACCAAGCCCTGCTCGAAGCTTCTGTTGCCGCCACTAGCTCGGCCAACGACTACGCCCGGCGCTCGATGCGCGTGTGGCGCGAGCAGGTGCAGCAACGTACCGAAAGCGACTTCATCCCGTGGTTCACCGGCTACTGGACCCAGCAGTGGCTGACCCTGAAAGTGGCCTGGTACAAGATGAACCGCGACGAAAATGGCGACCCGCCAGAGAAACGCCTGGCGCTGTATCTGCAGGAGCAATACCACGCCCGGGTGATCGAGCCTGTAGCCGAGCAGATCGACCCCGAAGGCATCCGCGATCGCGCCAGCGAGCTGTACCTGCAACTGCTCGGTCAGCAACTGCCGGCGATCATCCAGCGCTACAACGCGCCACCGGAGCAACTCAGCCAACGCCTGCAGCGCATTCCCGCCATCGCCCTGGGGCCACCGGCTGCCCGCGACGCCACGCTGTACCAACTGCTGCGCCCACCCGCCCTGGCCCAGCAACCCGCCTGGCAAGCGCTGCGCCAGCACCTGCACGACCAGGCCTCCAAGGCGCCGGGGCAAACTGCGGTGGGGCTGTCGTCAGTAGCCACCCGCGCCAGCGAGAAGCTCGGCGCCACCCTGGCCCCGCGCGGCGCAGCAAGTGCCGTGGCAGCGGCAGTGGGCAAGGCGGCCGGGGCGATGATCTCGGTGGCAGTCGCGGGCCTGGGCATGATCACCCACGACCGCGAGCACCCGCAGATGGTCGAACAGTTGCGGGTGATCCTCAACGTGGCATTGAACGAGGAATGGCAGGAACTGATGGAAAACCGCCAGAGCGGTGCGATGGCCGGGGTGTACTACCTGTCAGGGCAGGTGGAGGACAGCCTGCGGCCGGGCGTCGAAGCAGGGTTATAACCTAATAACGAACAAGTCTATTTGGCTATAAAAAAATCTATATGCTGGCTTGCATCCGACAACGGGCTGGCAGGTAGATTGAGTAGCGTATGGATGTAGGTTCCTTCGGTTTCACCATTGCAGGGTTGGTCGTAGGTTTCATTGTCGGCGTGACCGGCGTCGGCGGCGGCTCGCTGATGACCCCTATCCTGCTGTGGTTCGGCATCAACCCCGCCACCGCCGTCGGTACCGACCTGCTCTATGCGGCCATCACCAAGGCCAGCGGCGTCTGGGTGCACGGGCGCAACAAGAACATCGACTGGAAGATCACCGGTCTGCTGAGCCTGGGCAGCGTACCTGCCGCCGCGCTGACCCTGTGGTTCCTCAGCACCCTGCACGCCGACACCTCGGCGCTGAATGCGATCATCAAGCAAGGCCTGGCGGTGGTGTTGATCCTCACGGCCCTGGCGATTCTCTTCAAGTCGCGCCTGCAAGCCTTCGCCAGCAAACATGCGGGCGACCGCTACCACCTCAGCGAGCGCAGCCTGGCGGTGCTCACTGTCATCACCGGCGTGGTGCTGGGCGTGATGGTCACCCTCACCTCGATTGGCGCCGGCGCCCTGGGCACCGTGGCGCTGTTCCTGCTGTACCCGTTCCTGGTCACCCGCCGCCTGGTCGGCACCGAGATCGCCCACGCCGTGCCACTGACCCTGGTGGCGGGCCTGGGCCATGCCGGCATGGGCAACATGGACTGGTCGCTGCTGGGCTACCTGCTGCTGGGCTCGCTGCCGGGCATCTACATGGGCAGCCACCTCACCGGGCGTATCTCCGACCGCGTACTGCGCCCTTGCCTGGCCGGCATGCTGCTGTTGATCGGCTACAAGCTGGCGTTCTGATCCAGCCGTAGCCGCCACTGCCCTGCGTGACTGAGCGAAAGGCGCGACAGCGGCGGCACATCGATGCGGTGGAAGGCTTCCAGCGGGCAACCCAGCACCGCGATCATCGCTGCGCGCAGCACCATCGGGTGGGTGACCGCCAGCCATTCACCCGGCGTATCGAACGCCTGCAACCAGGCTGCCACACGCTGGCACAGCCCAGCGACAGACTCGCCGCCATGGGGTGCGCAGGCCGGGTCCTGCAGCCACTGCGCCAAGGCCTCGCCCTGGTCTTCCTGCAAATGCTTGAGCGTTACGCCCTGCCAACGGCCCAGGTCGCAATCGGCCAAGGCCGGCTCGATGCGTATGGAGGGTGCGAAGAATGCAGCCGTCTGCGTGGCTCGACGCTCCGGCGCGCTGAGCACCTGTTTAACGGTCTGCGGCAAAGGCCCGTCGAATGCCAGGATGGCATCGTCGAGGCGGTGAAAACGCCCCACTTTCTGCGGCTCGGTCAGGGCATGGCTGACCAGGGTCAGGCGAACGGCTTTCACCTCGGGCCTCTCTTTGTTGGATATCGCTGCCACAGGCAGGAACGCTGCGGTACGATCCGCAGTCTAACCCAAGGCAAATAGCCATTAGAGCCCATTCGATGCCCAGCGCTGCGCAACATCCTCCCAGCCCCCTGTTGCTCGCCCTGCGCGAAGGCACCCAGGCCAGCCACAAAGCGCTGGAACAACGTCTACCGTTCTTTCACGCCCGCTTCGACTTGAGTGGCTACCGCGAACTGATGCAGGCCTACTACGGCTTCCATGCGCCGCTCGAAGTTTTGCTGGCCAGCCACCAGGAAAGTGCCCGCAACAAGACCCCCGCCCTCACCCGCGACTTGCACGCGCTGGCCCTGAGCGCCGCGCAGATCGATACGCTGCCGCTGTGCGCAGCCCTGCCCGCCGTTGCCGACGAAGCCAGTGCCTTGGGGGTGATGTACGTGCTCGAAGGCTCGACCCTGGGCGGCCAGGTACTCAAGCGCGCCATGGCCGAACGCCTGGGCCTGGATGCGAACAACGGCGGTGCATTCCTGGATGTGTACGCCGCCGCCACCGGCAGCAACTGGCGGCGCTTCCTCGAACGCCTGGGCACAGCGCCCGCTACGTCGCAGGCTTCAGCGGTCGAGGCTGCGGTCGCAACCTTCGAGCGTTTCGAGCAGTGGCTCGACAGTCGCGGGGTGCTACTGGAGACGTGCCGGGTCGGTCACTAACCCCCTACCGCAATCGCTGGAAACACGCTTGCCCTTCTTGCAATGGCAACCGCCCGGCAGAATGACTACGTCAAAGACGTAGGATTCTGTATGCTGACGATCATCGAATCACCTCTTTTTGCAAGGCAGTGGCCCGATTACTGGACAGAAGAAGAGCACGGCGCCTTCATGCATCACCTGGCCAACGATCCGGAGACAGGCGCCGTGATTCCAGGCTCCGGCGGCTGCCGAAAGGTGCGTTGGAGCCTGGATGGCAAAGGTAAACGCGGCGCTGTGCGAGTGATCTACACCACCCAGCTTGCCTGTGGGGCTGTCGTCGCCCTGCTCATTTACGCCAAGAGTTCGACCGATAACATTCCCGCGCACGTACTGCGCAAGATTGCCAAGGAGCTCGACCATGCCCCTGAGTGAAAAAGAATTGATGCGACGGGACGCCACCCGAAACATTGGCGAGGAACTGCTGGAGTCCATTCGAGAGGTCAAAGCCGGTCGCTACGGTGCCACTCATCAAGTAGAGGTCACCGAAGCCGCTGAGGCCCGAAGCCGGACCGGGCTTTCCCAACTCAAGTTCGCCGAGCTTCTGGGCGTTTCGGTGCGTACGCTTCAGGAATGGGAACAAGGGCGCCGCGTTCCCTCTGGCGCAGCACGCTCGTTGCTGCATATTGCGGCGACGCGGCCGGATGTCTTTCGTGAGGTGCTGCAAGGCAACTAACGTGCTTCATTGGAAGGGGTGAAGCAGGCAACCCACGGTTGTTCAGCGCTACACGGGGCGGCGCTGAACAACCTGTAGGTACAGCCGTCAGGCTGGCACTTCACCCGCAGGCGACTGTTCGTTCAGCGCCCAGCCCCCCTGCCCATCCACTTCCAGGCGGTGGCTGTGGAACCCGGCCAAGGTGCTGCGGTGGCCCACGCTGACCAGCAACGCCTCAGGCATCTCGCTGCGCAGCAGCGCGTACAGCGCGTGCTCCAGCCCCTCGTCCATCGCCGAGGTGGACTCATCCAGGAACACCACCTGTGGCTGGTTGAACAGCACCCGGGCGAACGCCAGGCGCTGCTGTTCGCCCACCGAGAGAATGTGCGACCAGTCGCGGCTCACCTCCAGTTGCTCGGCCAGGTGGCCGAGGTTGACCTTGCGCAGTACCTGCTGCATGCGCGGGGCATCCTCGGCTTGCGCGTCGGCTGGGTAGGCGATGGCCGTGCGCAGGTCGCCCAGGGGCAGGTAGGGACGTTGCGCAAGGAACAGCGCTTGCTGGCCAAGAGGCCGGCGTACCTCGCCTTCGGCGTACGGCCACAGCCCGGCCAGGGCGCGCAGCAAAGTAGTCTTGCCGCTGCCCGACGGGCCTTTGATCAGCAGTGCCTGGCCGGCTTGCAGGCTCAGGTCGAGGTCGGCGATCAGCCGGTGGCCGTCTGGACGCAGCACCTGCAAGCCACTGATATCCAGCGCCCGTGCCTGGGCCAGGGTGTTGACCTGGGGAAGGCTGGCGGCCTGCTGGTTGGCGTCGAGAAAACCGGTCAGACGGTCGAGGGTGGCGCGGTAGCTGGCGAAGGTGTCATAGGACTCACGGAAGAACGACAGCGAGTCCTGCACCTGGCCGAAGGCCTGGGAAGTCTGCATCACATCGCCCAGCTTGATCGCCCCGCTGAAGAAACGCGGTGCCTGGAGAATGAACGGGAACACCACCGCGACCTGGCTCACGCCCAGGTTGAAGCCGTTGAACTTCAGGCCCCGGAACACCAGGGCCCAGACGTTGACGATCAGCGCAGCGAAGCGCCCCAGCAAGGTCTGGCGCTCGACCTGCGCACCTTGGTAGAAGGCGATGTTCTCGGCGTTCTCACGCAGGCGCATCAGCGCATAACGGAAGTTCGCGGTGAGCTTTTCGTTGAGGAAGTTCAAGCGAATCAACGGCCGCCCGAGACGGAAGGCGATCCAGGTGGCGAGCAGCACGTAGATGTACACGGCGAACACCATGGCCCGGGGAATTTCCACACCGGCCACTTCCAGCGGCGCCGACAGCCCCCAGAGGATACCGGTGAACGCCACCAACGAAACCAGCGCACTGACCGCGCCCAGCGACAACGACACGGAGTTGGTGACGAAGGCATTCACATCCAGCTCGATACGTTGGTCGGGGTTGTCCACGGGCTGTTCGAGGAATTGCCCGCGGTAGTAGGCATCGCCGCGCATCCAGTCGTGGGTCAGGCGTTCGGTCAGCCACACCCGCAGGCGAATGCTGAAGGCCTGGGTCAGGTAGGCGTTGAAAAGCGCACGCGCCACGTGAATGGTGGCCAGCACCGCGAACACCCCCAGCAGGTACCAGAACGCGGTTTGGTCCAGGGCCTGCAAGGCGCTGTAGAAGCCGTTGTACCAGAACGAGAACAGCACCTGCAGGCGTACGGCGAACAGCGTCAGAAACAGCAGGAAAGCGAACAGCAGCAAGGGCCGCCAACTGCGCCTGAAGTTGAAGTACGGGCCTGCCAGTTGCCAGAACTGGCTGCCCCAACGGGTAAAGCGCACCGCCAGGGCGGCAGCGGCGGTAAAACAGATGACGGTGATGACGAAAGCGATCGCCAGCCAGCTCAGGCTCTCTTGCAGGGCCTGGTGCCAGTTCATTTCCATGGTGGGGTATCCATTACGAGCGTTTGCGCGAGCTTAACATTGAGGCTCTGTAGGGCAACGAATGATGACGGAGGTTTCATATTGGTCAACCTGCTGGCGATAGCGCAACGGCACTAGCGCAAGCCTTTCGCTTCGAACAATTCCACAAGCCATTGCACGAAGACCCTTACCCGTGCACTGAGATGGCGATTGGGCGAGTAGACGATGTAGATCGGGTTCGGTGCCTGTGTCCAATCCGCCAGCAACCGAACCAAGGTGCCGGACTCAAGATGCGCCTGCGCCATGAACCTCGGCGCCTGAAGCACGCCCAGCCCTGCGAGTGCAGCTGCGAGCATCGCATTGGCGTCATTCACCGACACGAAGTAGCGCGCATCGACCGTGATGCGTTCCTCCCCCCTTTCGAACACCACCGGCAAGCGTCGGTTGGTCCCGGCCAGGAAGTAGCGAACCATCTGGTGATTGCCTTCCAGATCACCGGGGTGCTGCGGCGTGCCGTTAGCGGCAAGGTACCCAGGCGTTGCGCAGGTCACGAATTCAAGGCTGCCCAGGCGCCGTGCAATCAATGAGGGGTCACTCAAGGTACCGCCTCGGATGACGCAATCCACACGCTCGCCCAGCAAATCGACAGGCCGGTCGCTGACGCCGATATCCAGTTGCAGTTCGGGGTAGCGTTTCTGGAAATCCGGCAGCGCGGGCAACACCAGCAGGGTCGCCATGGTCGACCCCATGTCCACGCGCAACCGCCCATGAGGTCGTACGTGCGCACTGGTCAGGTCCGATTCTGCCTCGAGCCATTGGTCCACCACCCGCACCATGCGCTCGTAATAGGCGCTGCCATCGTTGGTCAGGGAAATGCGCCGGGTCGTGCGGTTGAGCAACTTCACCCGCAGGTGGCTTTCGAGCGACTGGATATGTTTGGTGACGGTATTGCGAGGCAGGTTCAAGGCCTGGGCAGCCTTGACGAAGCTGCCGGCCTCTACCACCTGGATGAATGCTTTGACAGCGGCGAAATAGTCCACGGTATACACACCCGTTCAATGTCATGCGACAATCGATTAGCCTGATTTAAGGAACAGTGGTGTAGTTTTTAGCTAATTTATCCCGAGATCGCCATCTCATAAATTGATCTCACTGCAACGACGCCACCCATCCCGGCTGGCCGCAGACGGAGATCAGCAATGAACAAGCAACTTCAAGGCAAGGTGGCATTGGTCACTGGCGGTTCACGCGGCATTGGCGCTGCCATCGCAAAGCGCCTGGCCGCCGACGGGGCGCACGTGGCATTACCGAAATGAATCCGCAAACGGCTGACCACGCCCCCTTTCTCGCAGGCCTCGCAGCGCTCGGGCGCTATGGCCAACCCGAGGATATCGCGGCGGCAGTGTCGTTCCTCGCCGGACCCGAGGCGTCTTACATCACAGGCGCCACCCTCAACGTCGATGGCGGCCAAAGCGCCTGACCCCATCTTCGTCACCCGCAGCGAGCCGCCGCGCCGCCCTTACGCAGGGCGGTATCGGTCGGTTTCACAGCTCACGCCCTTTCCAGCCGCCGAGGCAGCCATGGCCCAACGTATCCGGATCTACCAGCAAGGAACTCCCACCGTCCTTCAACCAGAAACCTTCACTCTGCCGTCGCCCACTTCAGGGCAAGTCATCGTTCGCCACGAAGCCATCGGTGTGAACTTCGTCGACACAATGTTCAGAGATGGCACGTTCCAGGTGCCGTTGCCGTTCGACATGGGGGTAGAAGCGGCAGGCGTCGTCGAAGCCGTCGGTAGGGACGTGCAGCAGCTGAAGGTTGGAGACCGCGTCGGCTACTTCTTCGCTTTCGGTGCCTATGCAGACCGCCGCGTGATCGACGCCAGCACATTGATCAGGCTGCCCGACGATATCTCCAGCGAGCAGGCTGCCGGGCTGCTGGCCAAAGGTCTCACGGCATGGGCCTTGATCAGGCAGGTCCACGCAGTGCGGCCTGGAGAGCGCGTGGTGGTACACGGCGCTTCCGGTGGCGTTGGCAGCCTGCTTGCCCGGTGGGCAAAGTCGCTTGGCGCCACTGTGATCGCAACGGTGGGTTCATCCGACAAGGCACGCGCCATCGATGGCTGGGGGCTCGATCATGTCCTACGCTCGGATGAGCCAGCGCTTGCAGCGCGTATCAGGGCCGCCAATGGTGGCGTGGGTGTCGATGTGGTGTACGACCTCGTCGGGCGCCACACCCTGGAAGCGTCGATCAATGCACTGCGTGAGGGTGGAGCGTTGGTTCATGCTGGCAACGCCTCCGGCACGGCGGTGGCCGATCCCACGCTGCTGGCTGCGCGTAATATCCGCTACGTCCAACCCTCGACACCGCAGTACGTCAACGCACAGAACCAGGACATGGCGGCATGCGAACTCTTCGAGCGATTTCGTGAAGGAGCGCTAGGCCCCTCGAACTGAGCCGCTATCGGCTCGAGGAAGCGGTATTGGCGCACCAAGCCATTGCTGCACGCAAGCACACAGGCTCGATCGTGCTGATTCCTTGAGTGGGGCCGCAACGGAGGTTTCCTGTAGCACGAAGCCAACATCGCACTGCATGGCACGGGCTACGCCGGTGCCATGCAGATCGGCCTACCCTAGCGCCTCGCGCACTTTCGAATCGAGCCCCTCCCCCGCATTGGCCTCGATCCATTCGCCAAGCTGGCGCCGCATCGCCGGTGACCAGAAGTTCTGCAAGTGCGTACGCACCCCCTGCACCGCCAGCGCGTGGTCGGGCTCGCTGTCGAAATAGTGGGCGATCTGGTTGGCCATCTTGACCAGGTTCTCGCTGCTCATCGGCGTACCTCCACGGGTTCCTGCCCTTCGGCCTTGCGACGCTCCTGCAACAGACGCCGCTGTTCGTCACTGAAGTCCTGGTAGCGCTTCTGCCATTGCGAAGGCTGGAACACCTTCACCACCTCCACGGCGGTGACCTTGTATTCCGGGCAATTGGTGGCCCAGTCGGAGTTGTCGGTGGTGATCACGTTGGCGCCCGACTCGGGGAAGTGGAAGGTGGTGTACACCACCCCCGGTGCCACACGGCTGCTGACCAGGGCGCGCAGCACGGTCTGCCCGGCGCGGCTGCCAATGCCGACCCAGTCGCCTTCGCCGATGCCACGGCTTTCGGCATCGCTGGGGTGGATCTCCAGGCGGTCCTCGTCGTGCCAGGCGACGTTGCCGGTGCGGCGGGTTTGCGCGCCGACGTTGTACTGGCTGAGGATGCGTCCGGTGGTCAGCAGCAACGGGTAGCGCGCGTTGACCTTCTCGTCGGTGGGCACGTAGCCGGTGAGCATGAAACGCCCCTTGCCGCGGGTGAACTGCTCGATGTGCATGGTCGGGGTGCCGTCCGGCGAAGCATCGTTGCACGGCCATTGCAGGCTGCCGTGGCGGTCGATTTCCGCGTAGCTGACGCGGTGGAAGCTCGGCGTGAGCCGGGCGATCTCGTCCATGATCTCGCAGGGATGGCCATAGTCCATGGGGTAGCCCAGGGCATTGGCCAGGGCCACGGTGGCCTCCCAGTCGGCCTTGCCGGCCAGCGGCTCCATCACCTTGCGCACCCGCGAAATACGTCGCTCGGCGTTGGTGAAGGTGCCGTCCTTCTCGAGGAACGAGCTGCCCGGCAGGAACACGTGGGCGAACTTGGCGGTTTCGTTTAGGAAGATGTCCTGCACCACCACGCACTCCATCGCGCGCAGGGCGGCGGTGACGTGCTGGGTGTTGGGGTCGCTCTGGGCGATGTCCTCGCCCTGGCAGTACAGCGCCTTGAAGCTGCCGTCCAGCGCCGCCTCGAACATGTTCGGAATGCGCAGGCCAGGCTCGGGCTGCAAGGTCACGCCCCAGGCCTGCTCGAACTGGCTGCGCACGCCTTCGTTGGAAATATGCCGATAGCCGGGCAGCTCGTGGGGGAACGAGCCCATGTCGCAGGAGCCCTGCACGTTGTTCTGCCCGCGCAGCGGGTTTACCCCTACCCCTTCACGGCCGATGTTGCCGGTGGCCATGGCCAGGTTGGCGATGCCCATCACTGCGGTGCTGCCCTGGCTGTGCTCGGTCACGCCCAGGCCGTAGTAGATCGCCGCGTTGCCGCCGGTGGCGTACACCCGCGCGGCCTCGCGGATCTGCTCGGCGGGCACGCCGCAGATCGGGCCGAGTGCTTGCGGGGAGTTCTCGGCAAGGCTGACGAAGTCCCGCCAACGGGCAAACTCTGCAGTTTCGCAGCGAGCGTCGATGAAGGCCTGGTCGAGCAGCCCTTCAGTGACGATGGTGTGGGCCAGGGCGTTGAGCATGGCTACGTTGGTGCCGGGGCGCAGTTGCAGGTGCAATTCGGCGCGGGCATGGGGTGAGTCGACCAGGTCGATGCGCCGTGGGTCGATGACGATCAGCCGCGCGCCTTGGCGCAGGCGGCGCTTGAGCTGCGAGCCGAACACTGGGTGCGCGTCGGTGGGGTTGGCACCGATCACCAGCACCACGTCGGCCTTCATCACCGAATCGAAGCTCTGGGTGCCGGCCGACTCGCCCAGGGTCTGCTTCAAGCCATAGCCGGTGGGCGAGTGGCAAACGCGCGCGCAGGTGTCGACGTTGTTGTTGCCGAACGCGGTGCGCACCAGTTTCTGCACCAGGTAGGCCTCTTCGTTGGTGCAGCGGCTGGAGGTGATGCCACCGATCGAATCGCGCCCGTACTTGAGCTGGATGCGCCGGAACTCGCTGGCGGCGTAGGTCACCGCTTCGTCCCAGCTGACCTCCTGCCACGGGTCTTCCAGGCGCTTGCGAATCATCGGCTTGGTGATACGGTCGGGGTGGGTGGCGTAGCCCCAGGCAAAGCGGCCCTTCACGCAGGCGTGGCCGTGGTTGGCGCCGCCGTTCTTGTCCGGGACCATGCGCACCAGTTGGTCGCCCTTCATTTCGGCACGGAACGAGCAGCCCACGCCGCAGTAGGCGCAGGTGGTGACCACCGCACGCTCTGGCTGGCCCAACTGCACCAGGCTCTTTTCCGTCAGCGTGGCGGTCGGGCAAGCTTGCACGCAGGCGCCGCACGACACGCATTCGGAGGCCAGGAAGTTCTCGCCACCGGCGGCGGCCACTCGCGAGTCGAAGCCACGCCCGCTGATGGTCAGGGCGAAGGTGCCCTGGATGTCCTCGCAGGCCCGCACGCAGCGGCTACAGACGATGCACTTGCTGGGCTCGTAGTCGAAGTACGGGTTGGAGACATCCTTGGCTTCAGTCAGGTGGTTGGCGCCATCGTAGCCATAGCGCACCTCGCGCAGGCCGACTTGGCCGGCGACAGTCTGCAACTCGCAGTTGCCGTTGGCCGAGCAGGTCAGGCAGTCCAGCGGGTGGTCGGAGATGTACAGCTCCATCACGTTGCGGCGTAGGTCGGCCAGGCGCGGGGTCTGGGTACGCACCACCATGCCTTCGCTAACTGGCGTGGTGCACGAGGCCGGGTAGCCGCGCATGCCATCGATTTCTACCATGCACATGCGGCACGAGCCGAAGGCTTCCAGGCTGTCGGTGGCGCACAGTTTCGGGATGGATGTGCCCAGCAGCGCAGCGGCGCGCATCACCGAGGTGCCGGACGGTACGCTGATTTCACGGCCATCGATGCTCAGGCTGACCTGCACCTCGCTATGACGTACCGGGGTGCCCAGGTCGATGTCGCTGTTGTTGGGGTCGAAGTAATTGATCATTGCGCGGCCTCCGGGGTGGCCAGGCCGAAGTCGGCGGGGAAATGCTTGAGAGCGCTGGCGACCGGGAAGGCGGTCATGCCGCCCATGGCGCACAGCGAGCCGTATTGCATCGTGTCGCACAGGTCACTCAGCAGGTGCGCCTGGTCCTGGCGGTAGGCCGGGTCGCTGCTGGCGATCAGCCGGTCGACCACCTCCATGCCACGGGTCGAGCCGATCCGGCATGGCGTGCACTTGCCGCACGATTCCTCGGCACAGAACTGCAAGGCGAAGCGCGCCATGCTGGCCAGGTTCAGGGTGTCGTCGGCCAGCACCACACCGCCATGGCCGAGCATCGCGCCGACGGCAGCGAAGGCTTCGTAGTCCACACTACCTGGCCAGTGGGGCCGACCAGGCGCGAGAACTTGGCTGCAAGGTCGCCCGTGCCGCCGGCGATGTCCAGCACCCGGTTGCCGC